>JAYUMN010000442.1:0-5379 GCA_043762595.1 Frankiales bacterium | reverse complement strand
CGCGGTCGCCGAGATGCTGCTCCAGGCAAAGGCAGATCTGACCGCCTTCAGCGACTTCCCGCACGCCCACTGGCGCAAGATCTGGAGCACCAACCCCCTATCTGTTATCCGGCCGTCAGAGGGCGCGTTGCAGTTTGCGGCCTGACGTCCCGACCTGACCGGCTGGGCGGGTCGAGGCTGGCCCTGACGACAGGGGTTGGTTCAGATGGTCTTGGCGGTGCGCATGAGCGACGGGCAGCATCGGCTGGTCGGTGACTGGCCCGATCTAGAGCTCGCGAACGAGTTCCTGGACCATCTTCGGGTCCGGGCGTTCTCTCCAGCCACCCGCCGGGCCTACGCCTTCGACCTTCTCAACTTCGGGCGCTTCCTGCGGGAACACGAGCTTGGGCTTGTGTCCGTCTCGGCGATGGACGTTTTCGGCTGGATCGACTGGCAGAGCCGAACAGCACCAAGTCCGGGGAAGGTGGTGGCGTTGCGGCCGCGGACAGTCGCTCCGTCGACGATCAACCGCCGGGTCGCGGCGGTTCGGGGCTTGTTCGAGTTCCTCGTGATGCGCCAGATCCTCACCGTCAGCCCGGTCCCGTCACCTCGGCGCAGCGGCGGCCTGCGACCAGTCCCGCGAGGTCTGCTCGGCCATCTCGGCGAAGGCCGGCGGCGCAACGGCGGTCGCCTGATCCGTCAGGACAACCGGCTGCCCGAGTCACTGCCACCGGCCGATGTCGACGTGTTCTTGTCCGACCTGCGGACCCACCGCGACCGGGCCGTCGTGCTGCTGATGCTGCTCGGTGGATTGCGCTCCGCAGAGGTCCGCGGACTGCTGCTCCGTGACGTCGACATGGGACGACGTCGCCTGCGGGTCGTGGGCAAGGGCGGCAAAGAGCGGGTCGTCCCAGTTGATGGCGTGTTCTTCGCCGAGCTCGGTGCCTACCTGCGCCGGGAACGCCCGACCGGGCTGACGACTCTGGAGTGCTTCGTGGTGCTCCGAGGCCCCACCGCCGGCGCGCCACTGTCGGAGGCCGGGCTGCGGTCACTGTTCCGCAGGCACCGTGACAGCTCCGGGCAGATCCGGGTCCGGCCACACCGGCTGCGCCACACCTACGGCACCGAGCTCGCTGCCGCAGGCATCGACCTGCTCCTGCTTCGCGAGCTGATGGGTCACGCCAGCCCCGAGACGACCGCCCGCTACGTCCACCTGTCCACCGAGCACCTCGCTGCGGAGTACGCCGCGGCCCGACTCGTGATGGCCCAGCCGTGACCGCGGCCGTCGCCCGCACGGCCATGGCGACCGATCATGCGCTGCTACCCGCCTACCTCGCCCACCTGGCGAACAAGGACCTGTCGGACCGGGGACTGCGGGATCGGCTGCGAGCCGCGCGTCTCCTGCTCGGGGAGCACCCTGACCTCACGAGGTGGATGGCGCTGCCGATCCAGCAGCGACTCGCCACCTTGCAACAGACGCAGGCCTGGCCGCTGGTGGTGTTCGCGATCGGCACCGGCCGCATCCGGCTGGACATCGACATGATGGCCGCCAAGAACCTCACTGGCCTCGGCTCGATCATGGAGTCCGAGCATCAGCAGGACTTCGCCCGGGCCACTGAGGCCGGGCTGCGGCTGGGCTGGACCCCAGGCTGGGTGCAGACCGTCCTGCAGGAGTGCCTGGCGGTGTTGATCGCCTTGCACGGAGGCGATCTGGCCGGCATCGACGAGACTGTCCTGGCGGACTTCACAGACGCGTTGAAGGGCCTGACAGCGCTGCCGACGTCCTCGTTGCGGGCCTACCGGACCCGGTTGGCGAGCTTGCGGCAGATCTTGTTCGAGCTCCAGGTCATCGACACTGTCCCGCAACGGGGGCGTCGCGGGGCGAGTCTTGAGCAGCGGTTCGCGACCGTCCCGATGGCGGACCAGCTCCGCGCGACCCTGGTGCGTTACGTGACGTTGCGCAGCGCTGTGCTGCGCCCGAAGTCGATCGAGTCGCTCGTCAACGACCTGCTGCCGTTCGCCGAGTTCCTGAACGCCCAACACCCTGACGTCACCGGCCTGGCACTCCTGGAACGTCAGCACGTTGAGGCGTTCCTGCTCCACAACCGCACCCGGCAGTGGCGCGGCTGGCGGGCCCGCGGCAAGGGAGCCGGTCGGACGATCTCCCCGGCCGTCATGCACTCCACCGTGCTGACGATACGGAACCTGCTCGACGACATCACCGTCTGGGACTGGACCGACGCCCCCTCGCGGCGGCTGCTGTTTGCCGCAGACATGCCCAAGCTTGACCAGCCCCTGCCACGGGCCCTGGCACCCGACGTCGACAGCGCCCTCATGGCAGCGATCGCGGTGTCTCCAGATCCGTTCGTCCGTGCCGGGCTGCAGGTCCTGCGCGGCGCCGGCCTGCGGGTCGGGGAGCTACTCGACCTCGAGCTCGGCGCCGTCGTCGACTACGGCGCCGCCGGCAGCTGGCTGAAGGTCCCGCTCGGCAAGCTCGCGACCGAACGGATGGTCCCCCTCGACGCAGCGACCCTCGCGGTCTTGGACAGCTGGGCCAGCGAACGCGGCTCCCACCGGCCGCTCCCTCATCCGCGGACCGGCAAGCAGACCGACTTCCTGTTCACCGCCCATGGCCGACGGCTCGGCGCGACCCGCCTGCGAGTCGGGCTCCTCGCGGCCGCAGAGCAGGCTGGCCTGCCCGGAGCAGGTGGGACGCCGATGGTCGTGACATGTCACCAGCTGCGGCACACCTACGCGACCAGCCTCGCGAACGCCGGGATGAGCCTGCAAGCCTTGATGGCGCTGCTTGGGCACGTCACTCCGCAGATGACGATCCGCTATGCCACCCTCGCGTCCCCGACGCTGCGGACCGCCTACGACCAAGCCATCGGATCGATCAAGACCCAGCTCACGCTCACTCCAGTCGGGCGGCCGATCGTGCCCGACAAGGTCAGCTGGCTGGCCGCGGAAATGGTCAAGACCCGCGTCGCCCACGGCTACTGCTCCCGGCACGCCGCCGGCCAAGCCTGCCCCTACGCCAACATCTGCGAGACCTGCGACAACTACACCCCCGCGGTCGAGTTCATCCCCGCCCTCACCGACCAACTCACCGACATTCACGCCCTCCAGGTCGATGCCCAGCAGCGTGGCTGGACCAGCGAAAACGACCGACACGGAAGGGTCGCCGCGGCCCTGCAAGGGCACCTCGACCGGCTCGAGAAGCATCCCGCCCGAGTCCATGGTTGACCCCCGGGTCGAGGGCCGGTTAATCGAACGGCTCAACCGCGAGGTCAAAAGACGCACCGACGTCGTCGGGATCTTCCCCAACCCCGCGGCACTTCTGCGGCTGTCGAGCTGCGTGCTTATCGAAGCCCACGACGAGTGGCAGGACAGCGACCGCCGCTACCTGTCCGAGGAGTCCATGGCGCTACTCAACCCGCCCACCCCGACCGTCCTGGAGCCCAAGAACGCCACCATCAACACGACCCCCCGCAAGGAAATCGCCGCTACGGCATAATTGCTCACACCCGCAGAGCAACACGCGAAGAGTTACACCACTCCCGGGGACGCGACCAGCCCTGACTGCAGAAGCCGTATGCCACGTGCTGATAGCCCAGGCGCCGCAGCTCCTCCAGCCTGTAATCCGGGGTTCTTCGCGGAACTCCGCGGCTGCGAGCTAGGCCTCCGAGCCTGATGCCCCCGCGCCCCTTGGCCTTGGCCGCGCCCGAACGGCGAGCCCTCGTCAGCGACCTCGTGGAAGCGCCAGGTGTCGGCTACCCGCTCGGTGTGTGCGAGGTCAGTGGCGCCGCGTACCTGCTCACCGGTCTCCATCCAGACGGCAGCGACGCCCTGACCGGCCTGATGAGCGCCCTGCGCCAGGCGGCCGATTCCCGCGCGGCCGACGACGAACGTGGACGCCTCCGCCGCACAGCAGACCCCTCGGCGGCATCAACCGCGACATCGGCGCTGGCGTGCTCACAGCCTGGCTCTCACACCAGGTCGGGGCCTGACCCCTGCACGACGAACCCACCTGTTGCCCGATCGGCCCTGGGAAGGTCCGTCATTCAGGCGCCCGCGGCTCCAGCCGGGAAGCCTGCAACTTCCGCGACTAACTGGCTGTCCTGCAGGAGTACGGCGCGCAGCAGGTCCTCGCGCTGTCCAGCGACGACGCGCAGTGTCAACAGGACATGGTGCGCCGGCTGCAGCTGCCCTGCTCGGTGCAGTGCGACCCCGAGCTGTCTCTCGCCGCAGCGCTGGACCTGCCGGCCCTCCAGGCAAGCGACTGGACGCTGTACAGACGTTTGACCCTTGTCGCTGACGGCGCCACGATCGAGCCCAACTTTTACCCGGTCTTCTCGCCGGGCAGCCACGCCGACCAGGTTGTGGACTGGCTGCGCGCGAACCCGGTGACGTGCACATGAGTGGTTGCGCCAGCAAGGCCGCACTCGTCATCGTCGTCCACGATGACGGCGTGCAGGCGACTCGATGCGCCCGCGAGTACGACGAAAGGGTCCCAGGTGTGGCATCAGGTCGGGTTGTTCACGGTCGTGTTCGCGGTTTCGGCCGCGCTGCCCGGGCCGGACACGATGTTGCTGTTCAGCCGCGCTCTGGGCTCCGGGGCCCGGTCGGCAGTCCCGGTGGCGCTCGGGCTGACGGTGGGCAAGCTTGACCTGCTCACCGCGGCCGTCGCAGGAGTCACAGCCGCGGCGGCAGCTCTCGGGCCGGTTTTCATCATCCTCAAGCTGGCCGGCAGCGCCTACGTGCTGTGGCTTGCCGTGAAGCTGTGGCGCCGAGCGGGCCACGCGAACGAGCCAGAGCCAGTTGCCTCCAGCTCCCGCCTGGCCATCGCCGGGTCAGGCTGGCGCGGTGTCGGGCTCGGCGCAGTACTGACGGTAAGCAACCCGCAGGCGTTGCTGTTCTACATCGCCGTGCTGCCCTCGGTCCTTGGCTCAGCGCGTCGCTGCCGGGCAGTACCTACTGCTGTGCCTGGCGCTCGTCGCGGTGATGGCAGCGACCGCAACCGGCTACATCGGCCTGGCCACCCGGCTCCGATCCGCGCGGCGCCAGAGCCGACGCCGCATCGCAGACCGGGTCGGCGCTGTCCTGCTGGGATTCGTCAGCGCAATCGTTGCAACCCGATGACAGCCAGACAACGGCCCGGGTAGGGAGTCGTCGGTGGAATGCTGTCCTGGCACAGTCGTGGTCATGGCACTGGCCCGGCAGGCGCTCCCCCGGGCTGCGCTTCATCGAGGGCTCGATGACCGCTCGCCGTGGGGTGTGCCGCATGACCTCGCCAATCGGTGCACCATGACGAACGCTGTGCCAGCTGAGCCTGGATCCACCGGTGTCGTTGGTGTGATCGGCATGTCGTAAGCGCGAGATGCCCCGCAGGGCCGGGAG
>JAYUMN010000441.1:0-2237 GCA_043762595.1 Frankiales bacterium | reverse complement strand
CCTCACAGGGCGCCGAACCCGCTGTCAGACCCCGATCCGAATCCCGCCACAAAGCCCCCCACGGGGCCCAGCGACCGCCAAGGGCTAGCACCTGCCTTGGCCGGAGCCCCTCAACCGTTACCGACGCGGGGTCCTAGGGTGAGCGACCTGACTCACGCTGCTCGTGGGGGCCGTACGAAGCCGCAACACCGTGCCAGGCGCACGCCGATGACGCTGTCGAACACGTGCCCGCCATATCTGGTCGGGCTGCACCGCCGAGCCGACTCGGCTCAGGGGCATGACGGCAGGCCGCAGGCGGCGACGGAGTCCGCCGCCTGGACCGCGTCAGTCCTCGATCGACTGGTAGACCACCGCCCGGAAGTCGGCCTCGGGCAGGTCAAAACCAACCATGTGCTGCGTCATGAGGACTCCGACGACTTCCTCGACCGGGTCGACCCAGAAGTAGGTCTTCGCCGCACCGGACCAGCCGAACTCGCCGGGCGAGCCGGCCAGCGCGCTCTGGCCGATGTCCATCGCTACCCGGGAACCCAAGCCGAACCCGTAGCCCGGCGTCGGCACGCCGGCGAGGGCCCACGGCAGCAGCGCCGGTGCGAGGTGGTTGGTGTGCATCAGCTCGAGCGTCTTGCGGCCCAGGATGCGGGTGCCGTCCTCCGCCCTGCCAGTGAGCAGCATGTTCGCGAAGCCCAGGTAGTCGCAGGCTGTGCCGAACAGGCCGTGGCCACCGCGCTGGAAGACGTCCGGTGTGTCGCTCGGGTAGGTCGACTCCACCTCCCTGCGAGCGAGGTCGCCTGTGGCGAATGCGGCCGCTAGCTTGCTGAAGGTCATGTCCTTACCGACGATGTCCGGCAGGCCGTACATGGCTGCGAGGCGGCCGCGTGCCGACTCGGGCACGCCGAAGGCCGTGTCGGTCATGCCGAGCGGCCCGAACAGGCGCTCCTTGAGGAACTCCCCGAGCTTCCGGCCCGAGATCACCTCGATCAGGCGTGCCGCGACGTCGATGCCCACGCTGTAGTGCCACTGCGTCCCCGGCACGAAGGCGAGCGGGATCGTTGCTAGCTCGTCGACGAACTGCTCGAGCGTGCGCGTCGGGTCGTTCCCGATCCGCTTCTCGCGGTACTGCTCGGCGACGGGGAAGTCCTCCAGGAAGTCGTACGTGAGCCCGCTGGTGTGGCTCATCAGGTCGCGGACCTGCATCGGGCGCAACAGCGACTGGTCTGTGAGCGTCCCGCCCGGCCCTGCGATCTTCGTCGCCCCGAACGCCGGAATCCACTTGGCGACCGGGTCGACAAGCTGGAACCTGCCTTCCTCGAACAGCGTCATCAGTGCGGTGCAGATGATGGGCTTGGTCATGGAGTACAGGCGGTAGATGGTGTCGTCGGCCAACGGCACCTCGCCCTCGCGGTCCTGCCAGCCGATCCGCCCGGCGTGGACGAGCTGGCCGTGGCGGGACACAAGGGTCGTGAACCCGGGGTAGCCCCGCTCGTCGACGTACTTCTGCAGCGCCGGCCCGATCCGCTCCAGGCGGCTGGCGCTGATCCCGACCGACTCCGGGGATGTGAGCTGAGATTCGACCTGGGTCATCGACGAGCTCCTCTGATCGCGACAGGCGTCGACCGTACCCCCGTGCCACCTCCGTATCCCGCGGTCGCTGCGTCCTGCACCGGATCGGGCGGCCTCTGATGGTGCACGCAGCCCGTTCTCGCCGACCGCGAGACAGCCTGAGC
Source organism: Frankiales bacterium (assembly GCA_043762595.1). GTDB lineage: Bacteria > Actinomycetota > Actinomycetes > Mycobacteriales > SCTD01 > JAYSQK01. The sequence continues at coordinate 513 of JAYUMN010000441.1, read as the reverse complement.
ACGTGCGGCACCGCGCCTCCGACCGGCGGCACCGCGACGCGCTCCGTGGCGGATGCGGCTGTCTACTGGTGCTGATGTGGCCGGGCTGGATGTCGGGTGGTCGGGATCAGACTCCCGGTGCCGGCCTTGATCTTGACATTGAGATGCGGTCTCATCTGGCGACCGTCTGGGCGCCGGGCCAGTTTTGCCGCCACCGGAGCGTCGTGAGCAAGTCGCCGGCTCGGGCGACGGTCCCTGGCATCGCGAGCCGTTGCGCGCCCCAATCTTCGGGGCGGTGATGCAGGACGCGGGTCGGGCGGTTCCGGGTGGTGCGGCCCAGGGTCTTGATGGGTGTGCGGTCAACCGCGGGCTGCCGTTCCTGTGCGTTGTTCGACGCAGACCGCGGAGGCGTGCCTGCGCACGTGCAGGATCGGGTCGGCTGAGGGTTCGATCCCAGGAGTCAGCCGCATGGGGTCCATGACCAGAACGTCACCGCCGGTCTCCCGATCAACGAGTCCGTGCGGGCGGCCAACG
>JAYUMN010000440.1:0-2942 GCA_043762595.1 Frankiales bacterium | reverse complement strand
ACACCGGACTGCACTGCAGCGGTGACCTGCCGCCAGCAATGGCGAGCGGGGGTTCGGGTAACGATTTGGCCCAACGCATCGTCGCAAAGCGTGACACAGGGCAGGATGGGGACGTTGCCCAGGCCGTGGCTGCACTGTGACGCTCGACAGGTGAGGGTGGCCGTGACCCGTTCCTCCCGTCCGACGCGCGGGGACTTCGGCGCAGCCCGGACCGCGATCCTCATCGCCGTAGTCGGGGTGGCCCTCGTCGGTAGCATCTCGGCACTGGCAATCGGCGGTGCGTTCGTGCGCAACGATGCGGCCAGGCCGCTGGTGGCCGCCGGCGGTCCCCGGCAGCAGGCCGCCCCGGCCCGGCCGGCCGTCGTCTCGGTGGCGCTGCAGACCCGCACCGGGGTGCCCTGGTCCAAGCCGCTGACCCTCAGCGTCGCGGACGGCACATTGCGCAGCGTGGTCGCGACCGGGCCGGACGGCCAACTGGCCGGGACGATGACCGCCACGAGTTGGCGCTCGACGGGTCGGCTGTTTCCATCGACGAGCTACCAACTGACCAGCGTCGTTGTCGACGCCGACGGTCGGCCGTCCAGCGTGCTGCGGACGGCCACCACCCAGCCCCCGGACACTGTCCTGCACCCGACGCTCTCGCCCGACGGCGACGTCGTCGGGATCGGCGCGCCAGTGATCGTGACCTTCGATCACGCCGTTCTCAGCAGCGCGGCGCGGGCTGCGGTCCTGCGGCGGCTCACCGTCACGTCGGTCCCGGCGGTGGCGGGCGCCTGGCGCTGGATGGACAGTTACGAGGTGCATTACCGCGGCCCGTCGTACTGGGCCGCGGGCACCAAGGTGACGGTGACTGCGGATCTGGCTCGACTCAACCTGCCGGGCACCGGCACCTGGGGGACCGGCTCCAAGCGGACCGCGTCGTTCTCAATTGGCGACGCGGTCCTCAGCACGGTCGATGTCGCCGCGCACACGATGACGGTGCGGCGCAACGGTGACGTGCTCAAGACGGTTAACGTCTCGACCGGCCGCGATAAGTATCCCACCAAGGGCGGGGTGCACATCGTGCTCTTGAAGGAAAAGGAGCACCTGTACGACTCCTCGACCGTCGGCATCCCGATCAAGAGCCCGGACGGCTACCTGGAGACGCTGCCCTGGAGTGTCCGGATCTCCAACGGCGGCGCCTTCGTGCACGCCAACCCCGCCACGGTGCGGTTCCAGGGCCGGCTCAACGTCAGTCACGGTTGCGTCAACCTCTCCCTGGATGATGCCGCGTGGTATTTTGGCATCACTCGGCGCGGCGACGTCGTCAACGTGATCAACGCGGCCGTCGGCCCGAATCAGGACGACGCCGGCATGCAGGACTGGAACATGCCCTTCTCGCAGTGGCAGCTCGGCAACCTGTAGCGCCGCGCGTCCGATCAACGGCCGGGCGGAACCATCGCTCACATCCTAGACATGCGCCGTTTCGGCGCTGCTGCTGAGCCCGGCTGCCGCCTGCGGGAGCGCTCCGAGGCGGGGCTCTGGCAGCCGTCCGGCCCGTCGGTCGACCGGTTCGGCAACGCCCACGTCATGGCCGGCAGCGCCATCGGCCCGCCTACGACGGCAGCGACTCGGTCAACCAGATCGACCCGGCAACGGGTCAGCTGCTGTCCCGGTTCGCGCCCAGCGGCTGGGCAGCGGAGAACGCCGCTGACCTCGACCTACCCAACAGCGGAGCTGCACTGGTGGGCGACAAGGTGTGGGTGCCGGGCAAGACCGACACCGGCTACCTGCTCCGGCAGGGGAGCCTCGGTGCGATCGGCCACCCGCTGCGCACCCTGAGTGGCGCCTGCGCCACCCAGTTCGGTGGCCCGGCAGTGCACAACAACGTCGTGATCGCGCCGTGCACCGACGACTGCGCCAACTGGTGCTGCGCTCCGCCGGCAGCATCGTGGACCGGCATCACCGCCGTCAGCGGCGGCTGACTGGACGCGCAGCGGTCAGCCGCCTGCCGGCCGGCGGCGGCGCAGCCGGATCGGACCCTTTGCGGTCGACGGGTCGACGACCCGGCCGCCCTGCACAATGTCGATGTCGCCGGCAGCCACGAGTCGGCGGGCCGCCGCCCGGGCCGGCTCCAGCAACTCACGCCAGCCGTCCGGGCTGACCGCGCGGGCGGCCTCGGACGGGCAGATTGTCGCGCCGGAGGCCCGACCGGCGAGCAGTGAGCGCACAGCTGTCTCGAGGGCCTCATCGGTGCTCGTCGTACGACGGCGCCGGCAGCCGTCGGAGCAGAACCGGACGGCCGCCCAGTCGCGGGCCCACTTCTTGCGCCAAGTGATCTCACGGCCGCAGGACGCGCAGGTCTTGGCCGGCGGGGTGGCTGTCACCAGCCCATTGTTGGGCGGCGCAAGTATCCACGCACCTTCTCGCCACGACCGAACCCTTCCCTCGCTGTCACTGGCGTCACCCGGCGCCCCCTGGCGGACGACCTGATGGTCGAGTAACCTACGGTCTCGTAACCTACGCAGACGTAGCCTGCCGGGAGGACGTTGGATGTCACTCACCAACCGCCTGCTCGACCGCGCCGCCGCCGTGAGCGCAGCGCTGACAACCCCGTTCCTGCCGGACGACTACCTCGGCCTGGTCAACCCGCTGTGGTCGGCCCGCGAGTTGCGCGGCCGCGTTGAGCAGGTCCACCGCGAGGCCGGCGGCGCGACGAGCCTGATGATTCGTCCGGGGCGCGGCTGGACCGGCCATTCGGCGGGGCAGTACGTCGGGATCGGCGTGGACGTCGCCGGCGTGCGGCACTGGCGGTCGTACTCACTGACCGGGCCGTCCCGGGCCGACGGCCTGATCACCATCACGGTCAAAGCCGCCGGGCTGGTGTCGCAACACCTGTCGTATCGCACGCCGGCCACCAGCTACCTACGGCTGCGTCAGGCCGACGGTGCGTTCACCCTGCC
>JAYUMN010000439.1:0-4807 GCA_043762595.1 Frankiales bacterium | reverse complement strand
GTCGTGGCCAAGCCTGGGCTCGACGGACACGACCGCGGTGCAAAGGTCGTGGCTCGGGCGCTGCGGGACGCCGGGATGGAGGTCATCTACACAGGGCTGCACCAGACCCCTGAGCAGATCGTCGAGACGACGATCCAGGAGGACGCCGACTGTGTTGGCCTGTCGGTGCTCTCCGGCGCGCACATGACGCTGTTCAAGCGCGTCATGGACCTGCTGCGCGAGCGCGGCGCGGACGACGTCGTGGTCTTCGGTGGCGGCATCATCCCCGAGGACGACATCCCCGAGCTCGCGGCGATCGGGGTCTCGAAGGTCTTCACCCCGGGTGCGACGACGCAGTCGATCGTCGACTGGGTCCGCGAGCACGTCGGTACGCCAGCGGTCTGACGTGGGCACGGTGTGCGACGGCATCGACGAGACCCTTGCTGGCCCACAGTGGCTGGAGTCCCAGCCACTGTGGGCCGTGGCGAGCGCCCCGTTTGCCGGCGCCGGTCGGGTGAACGTCTCGCCACGCGGCCACGAAGCCTTGTCGGTGCTCGGTCCGCACCGTCTCGGCTGGGTTGATCTCACCGGCAGCGGTGTCGAGACGATCGCGCATCTGCGCGAGAACGGCCGCATCACGCTGCTGTTCTGCTCCTTCGCCGCGCGCCCCCGCATTGTCGGCTGCACGGTCACGGCACCGTCGAGCTGCCGGGCAGGCCGGCCTACGACGAGGTGGTTGCGCGCCACCCCGCGCACCCCGGTGCTCGCGCGGTCGTTCTTGTAGAGGTGGAGCGGGTCAGTGACTCCTGCGGGTCCGGCGTCCCGGTCATGCAGGTCGTCGGCGAGCTGGACCTGCTGCGGCTGTCGGCCGAGCGGCGGGGACCCGCCGGGCTCCCGGCCTACCGGGCCGAGCGAAACGCCGAGAACATCGGCGGACTGCCAGGTCTGTGAGCCGGGTCGTGCCAGGTGCCCACGAAGACGCCGCCCATCCTGCTGGCTACGGCGGATCGGCGTCCCCGAGTGATTGTGCGGCCTGGACGCCCGACTGCTCGGCGACCGGCCGCGGCCAGCAGTGGTGATGGACGGCAAGGCCGGGCGCCGGGCCGCGAACGTGCTCGGGGTCGGGGTCGGGGTTGGCGAGCGCAGCTCGCGGTTGGTGCTGCTCGGGATCGGGTTCACCAGGGCGCCCACGAACGCCTCGAACGTCATCGTCGGCAACCTGGGTGACCTCGGCCGCGAGACGGCCGGCCCGTTCCGGGATGGCTTCGCGCCCGAGCGGCGGCCGGACGCGCTGGTCGTCAACGACCTGCTGGCAGTCGGGGGCTACCTGGTCGCGGCGTCCATCGTCGGGAAGCTGCCGATCGGCACGCGCGGCTGACCGGCCGGTGTTGCCCCTCAGGCCGCTGCGTGGCGGAGCGGCGTCCCTCGCTAGCCTCGCCGGGACAACGCTGCCTCAGGACAGGACCAGCTGTGGATCTCATGGAATACCAGGCGAAGGAGCTCTTCGCCAAGCACGGCGTCCCCGTGCTGCCGGGTGAGACGGTCGACACGGCCGAGGCTGCGCGCGGCGTCGCTGAGCGCATCGGCAAGCCCGTCGTGGTCAAGGCGCAGGTCAAGACCGGTGGCCGGGGCAAAGCAGGCGGTGTCAAACTGGCGCAGACGCCAGCGGAGGCAGTCGCCCGGGCGACCGACATCCTCGGTCTGGACATCAAGGGCCACACCGTCCATAAGGTGCTCGTCACCGAAGCAAGCGACATCGACACCGAGTACTACGTGTCGTTTCTGCTCGACCGGGCCAACCGCACCTACCTCGCCATGGCGAGTGTGGAGGGGGGTATGGAGATCGAGCAGCTCGCCGTGGAGCGGCCCGAAGCACTCGCCCGCGTCGCCGTCGATGCCGTCACCGGCTGCGACGCGGCCAAGGCGGCCGAGATCGTCGCCACCGCCGGGTTCCCGGCCGACGTGGCCGGATCCGTCGCCGACATCCTGGTCTCGCTGTGGAAGGTGTTCGTCGAGGAGGAGGCCACCCTGGTTGAGGTCAACCCGTTGGTGAAGACCCCGGACGGCCGGATCGTCGCGCTGGACGGCAAAGTCACCCTGGACGCCAACGCCGAGTTCCGGCACCAGGCGGTCTTCGACGCCTACGCAGATGTCGTCGCGGAGGACGACCTCGAGGGCAGGGCGAAGGCCAAGGGCCTGAACTACGTCAAGCTCGACGGCCAGGTCGGCATCATCGGCAACGGTGCAGGGCTCGTCATGAGCACCCTCGACGTCGTGGCCTATGCCGGGGAGGCGCACGGTGGGGTCAAACCGGCGAATTTCCTCGACATCGGCGGTGGTGCGTCCGCGCAGGTGATGGCCGACGGCCTGGAGATCATCCTGTCCGACCCGGACGTCAGGTCGGTCTTCGTCAACGTCTTCGGCGGGATCACCTCCTGTGACGCCGTCGCAGACGGCATCGTGCAGGCCCTCGCAATGCTTGGCGACAAGGAAACCAAGCCGCTCGTGGTCCGGCTCGACGGGAACAACGTCGACGAGGGGCACCGCATCCTGGCCGCCGCCGCGCACCCGGCCGTCACCGTCGTCGACACGATGGACGGCGCCGCCGACAAAGCTGCCGAACTCGCCTGGAGCACCCGCTGATGGCCATCTTCCTGACCGCCGAATCGAAGATCATCGTCCAGGGCATCACCGGCTCCGAAGGCACCAAGCACACCCGCCGGATGGTGGCCTCCGGCAGCACGGTCGTCGGTGGCGTCAACCCGCGAAAGGCCGGCACCGACGTCGACGGCATCCCGGTCTTCGCCACCGTCACCGAGGCGATGGCCGGCACCGGCGCCGACGTCTCGGTCGTTTTCGTCCCACCGGCGTTCGCCAAGGCCGCCATCATTGAGGCAATCGATGCTGCCATGCCGTTAGTGGTGATCATCACCGAGGGCATCCCGGTGCAGGACTCCGCCTGGTTCTGGGCAGCCAGCCAGGGCAAGTCGACGAGGATCATCGGCCCGAACTGCCCCGGCCTGATCAGCCCCGGCAAGTCCAACGCCGGCATCATTCCGGCCTCGATCGCGCCGAACGCCGGCCGCATCGGGCTGGTGAGCAAAAGCGGCACGCTGACCTACCAGATGATGTACGAGCTGCGCGAGTTCGGATTCTCGACCGCCATCGGCATCGGCGGCGACCCGGTCATCGGCACGACCCACATCGACGCGCTACAGGCCTTCCAGGACGACCCGGAGACCGACGCCATCGTGATGATCGGTGAGATCGGTGGCGACGCCGAGGAGCGGGCGGCCGAGTTCATCAAGGCCAATGTCAGCAAGCCGGTGGTCGGCTATGTGGCGGGCTTCACCGCCCCGGAAGGCAAGACGATGGGCCATGCCGGCGCGATCGTGTCCGGCTCGTCCGGCACTGCCGCGGCCAAGCAGGAGGCACTGGAGGCCGCCGGGGTCAAGGTCGGCAAGACCCCGTCGGCGACCGCCGAGCTGATGCGCGAGGTCATGAAGCACCTGTAGCCCCAGCCCCGGCGTGCCGTCCCGGCCGGCGGCCGCTTCGCTGGCACAGTCGTGGAGCCATGACGCAGACCACCGAACGCCAGCTGTCGGCCCGCCCTCGACCCGGCCGGGGTCCCCGCCCGATCCCGGTCGGGCCGGGCCTCACGGTCGCGGTGTGGGCGGCCGGCGCCGGCCTGGTAGCGCTCGCCGTCCCGGTGCTGCTCGCCTGGGCGACGGACTCTCGTTCGGGCAGCGGCGCCACGGCGGCGCTGCAGTCCGCCGGCCAGCTCTGGGTGCTCGCGCATGGCGGCTCGCTCGCGGTGCCCGGAGGCACCCTCGGCCTGACCCCACTGGGACTCGTCGTGCTGCCCCTGGTCCTGCTCAGCCGGGCCGGCGCGCACGCCGCCCGCACCGCCGCGCCCCGTGACCTGCCGGCGGACCTGGTCCTGACAGCTGCCATCGGCACGCCGTACGCCGTCCTGGTGGCTGTCGTGGCCGCTGCCGCCGCCAGCACCGACATCCGCCCGGCGCCGGTCCAGGCCTTGCTTGCCGGTCTGTTCGTCGGCCTGCTCGGTGCGGGGGTCGGGGTCGCCCGTGGCACCGGCCGGTGGCGCGGGCTGCTCGCGAGCGTCCCCGCGCGGATCCGTACGGTCGCGTGGGCGACGTCGGTGGCGCTTGGGCTGCTGCTCGGCGCCGGGGCGTTGCTCGCCGGGGGCGCCCTCGCCGCCCACGTCGGCCGGGCCGGGGAGCTGGCCCGAGCCAGCGACCCCGGGCTGTTCGGGGGCCTCGCGCTCCTGGCGCTCGGGCTGGTGCTCGTACCTAACCTCGTGGTGTGGGGGGCGTCGTGGTGGGCCGGACCCGGTTTCGCGGTCGGCGCCGGCACCACGATCGGACCGTTCGGGGCGACCCTCGGCGCGGTTCCCGCCCTCCCGGTGCTGGCGGCGCTGCCGGCCGGCGCCCCACCCACCTGGCTGGCGGCGCTGGCGCTGGCTGTCCCGGTGGTCGCAGGCGGTTTCGCCGGGCTGCTCGTCGCCCGCCGGAGGGTCATGACGTCACCGCTGCTGGCAGCCAGGGAGGCTGTCTGTGTCGGTCCGTGCACGGGGCTGGTTCTGGCGGTGCTGGCGTTCGCCTCGGGCGGCCCACTCGGCGGCGAGCGGCTTGCCCAGGTGGGACCGTCGCCCTGGCGGGTGGCGCTGGCGGTCACCCTCGAAGTTGCCGTGGCCGCGGGACTGGCCGCCGCGGCCGCCGTCTGGCGCAATGATCGCAAGACACCAAAAGCGGTCGTGCAATCACCACGTTCATCATCCTGAAGTCCCTGCGGGTGATCTACATCG
>JAYUMN010000438.1:0-3242 GCA_043762595.1 Frankiales bacterium | reverse complement strand
GGTGCGCGAGTTGGTGGAGGCGCACGAGCAGACCAGGGCGCTGCAAGCCGACCTCGCGGTCAAGGACGACTACACCCAGGCGCTCCAGGCGGCCCTCGGCGTCGAGACCGTGCTGCCCGACCGGCCGCAGCCGTGGGAGCGGGCGGCGCCCGCGCACGCGGCGCTCGACCGCATGGCCACACGCCTCGGGGACATGCCACGGACCTATGGCCTGCTCAAGCGCGCTGTCCAGGTTGCCCGCAGACGCCCCTAACGCTTGCCGAATTCCGCAACGGGGGCCGCGCTGAACGCCGACAGGTCGTTGGGGTTGCGAGTCGTCCCGAGCGGGAACCCGTTGGCCCGGTGATGCGAAGGTCCGTCGGCAGGCTCGGCCAGCTGGTGCGGATCTGGCCGGCCACGACGCCGGCCTTGATCTACGTCCAGGGAACCTGGCGGATCACCGCGATCGGCTTGCGGGCCTCGACGAAGGCAATGGCGAAGGCACCGGCCTGCGGCTGGGCCATCGCGGGCCTCCTTTGGGAAGGACCTCGTCGACGACGCCGCTGCCCGGTTCGGCCCCGGGCTAGGCCGACAACAGGTAGCCGCGCAGCAGCGCCGTCACCTGGGTGATCTTGCGGACGTCCACGTGCTCGTCCCGCCGATGCGCGAGGTTCGGGTCGCCGGGGCCGAAGTTGAGCGCCGGGATGCCCAGCGCTGCAAAACGGGCGACGTCGGTCCAGCCGTACTTCGCCTGCGGCGGCTGCCCGACAGCCTGCAGGAAGTGTTGCGCCGCTGGCTGGCTGAGCCCCGGCAGCGCGCCGGGAGAGCTGTCGATGCAGTCGACCTGGTAGCCGTCCAGGACGTCGCGGACGTGGTCGAGCGCGGCCGCCTCGGTTCGGTCCGGCGCGAAGCGGAAATTGACGGTGACCGTGCACAGGTCGGGGATGACGTTGCCGGCCACCCCCGCGCCGATCGCCACCGCCGACAGCCCCTCGCGGTAGACGCAGCCGTCGATGTCGACGTCCCGGGGCTCGTAGCGGACCAGGGTCGTCAGCAGCGGGGCAGCGGCGTGGATCGCGTTCTCACCGAGCCAGGACCGTGCGCTGTGCGCCCGCCGGCCGCCGATGGCGACCTCGACCCGCAGGGTGCCCTGGCAGCCCGCCTCGACCCGCCCGTCGGTCGGCTCCATCAGGATCGCGAGGTCGGCGTCGAGCCAGCCGCGGCCGCCGTCGACCAGCCGCTTCAGGCCGTTGCGCGACGCCTCGACCTCCTCGTTGTCGTACAGCACGAACGTCAGGTCGTACGCCGGGGCGGTCAGCGTCGCGGCAAGGTGCAGCAGCACCGCGTCGCCGGACTTCATGTCGCTGGTGCCGCAGCCGTAGAGCAGCTCGCCGTCTCGCCGGCTCGGCACGTTGTCGGCGATCGGCACCGTGTCGAGATGCCCCGCGAGCAGCACCCGACGGTCCCGGCCCAGCGACGTGCGGGCCACCACCGCGTCACCGTCGCGGTCCACCGCCAACCCCGGCACGAGCTGCAGCGCCTCGTCGACCAGATCGGCGAGCCGACCCTCGCTGCCGCTGACGCTCGCGATATCGACCAGTGCAGCGGTCAGGTCGACCGGATCGGCGGTCAGGTCCAGCGCCGTCACGGGGCCACGCCGTGCTCGCGCAACACATCGTTCAGGACCAGCTTGTCGTGCTCCTGCCCCGGTTCGAGGTAACGCAGCACCAGCAGACAGGGCATCCCGAACTCGCCGCCCTCAAAGGATCGGACCCGGGTCGACCCCACGCAGACCGCGCGCTCCGGCGCCTCACCGCGAGCCAGCTCCTTGCCGGTGGCGGCCTCGAACACCCTGGTGCTGCTGGTGAGGATCGCGCCGGCACCGAGCTTGGCGCCCCGGCGTACGCGGGCCCCCTCGACCACCATGCTGCGGCTGCCGATGAAGGCGTCGTCCTCGATCACCACGGGCGCGGCCTGCGGCGGCTCGAGGACCCCGCCGATGCCGACGCCGCCGGAGAGGTGCACGCCCCGGCCGATCTGCGCGCAGGAACCGACCGTCGCCCACGTGTCGACCATGCTGCCGGCCCCGACGTAGCCGCCGATGTTGGTGTAGCTGGGCATGAGTACGACGCCGGCTTCGAAAAACGATCCCCAGCGGGCGATCGCCCCCGCGACGACCCGCACCCCCTCGAAGGTCTGCTTGAGCGGCACCCGGTCGTGCACGTGGAAGCCGGTGCCGCTGCTCTGCACCATCGGCAGCACCTTGAACGCGAGCAGGATGGCCCGTTTGGCGCGTTCGTCGACGACAACCTCGTCGCCCTCGACCTGCGCCACCCGGGCGACGCCGGTGTCGAGCAGGTCGACGGCTGCGACGACCGCGCGGCGGGCCTCCCGGTCGTCCGGTGACAGGGCCTCCCGGCGCTCCCAGAGCTCATCGACGATAGGACTGATCGGGCTGTGAGGCATCCGCGGAGCTTAGTTCGCCCGTACGCTTCAGTGATCGCCCCGATCTGCCGAGGATCGCTGCGGGGGTCAGCACCGGCGTTCCCGCGCCGGTCGGATGAGGAGCGTCAGCATGGCGTCAAGCGTCGGCGATGGACCGCCGCTGCCGGGCGAGAGCACCGACGCGGGCACACCGCGGTGGGCCGCCCTCAGCGGGCTCATCGTCGTGCTCGCCGCGACCACCCTGGTTGGCGCGCTCCACCCCAGCCTGCCCAAGCTCGGCGGGACGCCGGTGCCCTTCGCGATCCGCGACCCTGGCCCCGGCGGCCTCGGCGGCCTCCTGCCCCCGAGCGGGGCGCCTGGCCAGCCGCCGTACGCCGGGACAACGGCCAGGCGCCCGGCCGGCTCCCTGGCCGGCCGGGCCGCGATCCCGGCCCGGCCCACGGTCATCGGCGTGCGGGCCGTCGCTCGGCCGGTGGTGATCTCCGCGGCGGTCTTCATCCAGCCCCGGTCGGTCCACCCGAGACCAGGCGCCCGGGCACCCGTGACGCGTGTTCCGGTCGCCCCGCTGCCGGCTGTCCCGGTTTCCACCGTCCCGGTTCCCGTCGTCCCGGTTTCCACCTTCCCGGTTCCCGGCCCGGCCCGGCCCACCCCGGCCCGGCCCGCCCCGGCCCGGCCGGCGCCCGTCGCCGCCCCGGCACCGGTCGTCCCGGCTCCGGTCGTCCCGGTGCAACTGATCGCGGTGCGGGTCGCACCGGTCGCCGGCCAGCTCGAGCTCGAGCCGGTCCCTGTTGTGACGACGCCGATTGCCCCGGCAGATA
>JAYUMN010000437.1:0-4590 GCA_043762595.1 Frankiales bacterium | reverse complement strand
GCCCGCACCACGCAGTAGGTCGTCGCGGACGCCGGTTTGCTCACCTCGAAGCGCACGTCGACACGAGTTTCGGAGACGATCGTGAAGCCCAGCACCGCTGCCGTCGCCGTCCTGCCGGTGTAGCGGGTGAACAGCACGTACGCCGCGACGAGCGCGACCAGTCCGATGGTGCATCCGCCGAGTAGCAGCAACCGGCGGGCCGGGAGCACTCGTCGCTCGTCGTACCGCCCTGGGGGCCGACGGGGAGCGGTCACGGGACTCCTACGGGTGGTCGCGGTGTTGGAGGGTGCGGGAGGATGGTCCCAGGCGGCCCGTCCGTGTTGTCCCCGCAGGAGGAGTCCGGTGTCCGAGCAACTCAGGCTGATGTGCGTGCATGCGCACCCCGACGACGAGTCCAGCAAGGGCGCGGCGACGATGGCGCGCTACGCGAGTGAGGGTGTCAACGTGCTCGTCGTCACGCTGACCGACGGTTCGCGGGGGTCGGTGCTCAATCCGGCGATGGACACCCCCGACGTGCTGGCCGACATCACTGCGATCCGGGCAATGGAGATGGCGGCGGCGCGCGACATTCTCGGCGTACGACAGGCCTTCCTGGGCTTCGTCGATTCGGGGCTGCCCGAGGGCGACCCGCCGCCGCCGCTGCCGGAGGGCTGCTTCGCCCTGGGCGATCTTGGGGAGCAGACCCGCGCCTTGGTCGAGGTCATCCGGCGCGAGCGCCCGCACGTCATGACGACCTACGACGAGAACGGTGGCTATCCGCACCCCGATCACATTCGCTGCCATGTGGTGTCAATGGCGGCCTTCGAGGCGGCCGGTGACCCGGACTGCTTCCCCGGCGCAGGCGACCCGTGGCAGCCGCTGAAGCTCTACTACAACCACACCTTCCACAAGCCGCGACTGATCGCCCTGCACGGGGTAATGACCGCTCAGGGCATCGAGTCGCCGTACGCCGAGTGGCTCGACGCCTGGGTGGACAAGCCCGAGGACGAGGGGCGGATCACCACCAGCGTGCCGTGCGCTGACTGGTTCGCGACCAGGGACCGGGCGTTGATCGCGCACGCCACGCAGGTCGACCCGGCCGGCCGGTGGTTCGCCTGCCCGATCGGGCTGCAGCAGGAGGCCTGGCCGACCGAGGACTATGAGTTGGCACGCAGCCATGTCGACAGCGTGCTGCCCGAAGACGACCTGTTCGCCGGGATCCGGGCCCGGGTGGACGCATGATCCTCGCCGCCGGGGCAGGGGCGTCGGCGGGCCCATTGGGCTTCCTTGTCGTGCTGCTGATCGGCATCGCGACGGTGCTGCTCATCCGCAACATGAACGGTCGACTGCGCCGAATGCCCCGCCAATTTCCCGAGCCCGGGGTCGACCGGGAGCCGGCGACCGGACGTGAGCCGGCCCGGACCGACGAGACGCCACCCCAGCCCTGAAACCGCGCCCGTCCAGCGCCCGGCCGATCCGGAGCTACTCCTGCGGCCCGCTGCGCCGCCCTTTCTTCAGCACCGACCGCTGACGCTTACCCGCCAACCGGCGCTCCTTGGAGTTCCTGGTCGGTTTGGTCGGCCGACGTGGTGCCGGCGGCGGAGCGGTGGCCTCGCGGAGCAGTTGGGCGAGCCGGAGGACAGCGGCCTCACGGTTCTGCAACTGACTCCGGTGTTCGCTGGCAGCGACGGTCAGTACACCGTCGACCAGGCGACCGGCGAGTCGTTCGAGGGCCCGTGCGCGCAGTCGTTCGCCAAGGGCTCCGGAGTGGGCGACGTCGAAGGAGAGCTCGGCCCGGCTGTCGGTGGTGTTGACGCTCTGGCCGCCGGGGCCCGATGATCGGCTGAACCGCCATGACAACTCGCCGTCGGGGATATCCAGCCGGTCGGTGACCCTCATCGCTGGGCGCCTGTCGGCACGCGCAGTCCGGCGCCCTCGACGGCGCGGCCCATCGCGGCGTCGAACAACGCGCCCCGGCCGGTGATGACGTCCTCCAGGTGCCTGAGCAGCTCGAAGCTAAGTGAGCCCAGCAGCACCACCCACCTCACGAGGGGGCGTTTGACCAGGTCCGCGTACGCCGGGTCCGGGGGCAAGCCGATGACCGCAGCCGTGACGAGCGGCAGGAGCGGGTGTTCAAAGGCCCATCCTCGGCAAGGCCGACAGACCTGGAGCCACCGTGCGCCGGAGCCGGCCCGCTCGCGTTTGGTCTCAATGACCGAAGCCTTTCGAGAGCGCCGATCCGGATACCGCAGAGCACAGTAGAACAGCCGCTCTCGAGAGCGCGGGGCTCTCGCCGACAGCAGGCAGTGCGCGAGGACCAAGCGTGTCATCGTGAGGCCGGGGGGGGCGAGGGCGGCACCGGCCTGCTCGCCTCGCGGGTGGCGCCGCGGCTGCTCACGGGCTTGTCCGTACGGGTGCTGGGCGAGTCTGCCTGCCGACGGACTCGCCGCCAAGGTCCTGGACAGTTCAGCGGCCACCGAGCTGTTCGGATTGCAGCGAACCCGCGACGCGTGGGCCTCGCGGCGACGGTCCGGTGGTGGCAGGAGCGCGTCGCCGCCTGAGCTGCACGCTGGCGGGTGGCTCGTGGGACCGACCGCAGTCAGCCGGTGTGAACCACGACCGCGCCGGGCAACGACACGCGACCGGCTGCTCCGGTGCCCGCGAGCACGACGTCGACGGGGTGCACTTCGGCTGGGCGGGCGGTAGGCAGCCAACCTCGTCCCGGCGACGTGAGGATGAGGGTGTGAGCCTTGCGTCCGAGGAAGCTCAGATCGTGCGTGTCGTCGAGGGCGAGATCGTCGGCCGCGGGCCAGACCTCGACCCCCACCGCAGCGCGTAGGGCGGTCGCGGCATGTCGCTTGTCCTGGACGACCAGACCTATCTCTGACACCCCCAACAGCTCGGATGCATCAAAGGGCGCGGAGCCACATGCTGGGCCGACGATGTCCAGGTGGGCGATGAGCTCAACGATGCTGCCGGCCGGGTCGTGGAAGTACAGGGCTTGGGCGTTCCAGTCTTCGAACCTGACCACCGGGTCCCCATCGAGTTCCAACAGGTCCACCCGCTGACCCACCCATGCGAGTGCAGCGGCGAAGCGCTGTCCGGGCACCAGCAGGGCAAAATGGTAGAACGGCTCCCGCTCGCTGGCGGCCACCCGCCAGGTCAGCCGCGAGGCGCCGACGACCATCGAGGTCTCGCTCCCGCCGATGTCCACGAAACCCAGAGCTTCCGCATAGAACGACCTGAGCTCGTTGATGCGCGCTGCCGATGCCTCCAGATGAACCTCGAGAATCTCCATACCGGTCACGTTCGGAGGATACGGGTCAGCCGTCGCGAGGCCCTGCCCGGACGCAACCGCTCCCGTTGGCGCAGCGCCGCTCGGCTGACGCGAGGCGCCCGCCACCACAAGGCCCTCCAGCAGTGGCGCGCTGGTGTCCAAAAGCGCCGCCACGATGGATTGCCGTAGCCGGACCAGCATCGTGCAGACCTGGCACTGCTCGGTCAGGCTGCTCGGTCAGGCTGCTCTGACATGTGGGCTCCGTGGACTCCAGAACGAGTCGAATGCACACGACCGCACGAGCGTTCGGTCCGCGCTCGCGTCCTTTCCCGTAGAGCCCCCCGCCTGCCGGCGGGTTGCCGAGGTCGACGCGATGTGAGCCGGTCTCAACCGAATGACAGGGACCCGATAGTTCGACCGAGCAGCCTGCGGGTGAGGTCGGGGCAGGCTGCAGGGCTCATGCACGCGGGGCTCACGTGAACAGGCCGCGGATGTCGTCAACGGTCAACGCACCCCCCTCGATGGCGGAGTCGCCCACCACGCGGTCGAACAGGTCGCGTTTGCGCTGCTGAAGCGCGACCACCTTCTCCTCGATACTGTCGGCCGCCACCAGCCGGTAGACCATGACCGTCCTCGTCTGGCCGATCCGGTGGGCCCGGTCGATCGCTTGGGCTTCGGTCGCGGGGTTCCACCAGGGATCGAGGACAAAGACGTAGTCGGCTTCGGTCAGGGTCAACCCGACGCCACCGGCCTTGAGGCTGATCAAAAAGACCGGGGCATCCCCTTCGGTGAACTCCGCGATCTTGCGCGGTCGGTTGCGCGTGCGGCCGTCGAGAGAGCAATACCGCACGCCGTCGGCATCCAGTCGCGCCTTCACGAGCGCGAGGAAACCCGTGAACTGGCTGAACACCAGGACGCGGTGCCCTTCGTCCACGACCTCTTGCAACTGTTCGAGAAGCACGTCGATCTTGCTGGACCGAACCGTGCCGGCGTGGCTGTCATCGACGAGCGAGGCGGCCAGGCTCAGCTGCCGAAGCAGGGTCAGCGACCGGAAGATGGCAATCCGGTTGCGCTGCAGGTCATCGAGCAGGCCCAGGACGCGTTGCCGTTCGCGCGCGAAGTGCTTGTCGTAGACGCGCCGGTGCTTCGGGTTGAGGGTGACCGGGATGACCTGCTCAATCTTGGGGGGCAGGTCGGGTGCCACCTGCTCCTTGGTTCGGCGGAGCATCAGAGGCCGGATCCGACGACGCAACGTGGCGAGCTGCTCGGGCGCCTCACCGCTTTCGACCGGCTTGCGGTACTGCTCGGAAAAGCGCTGGGGGCTCGGGAACAGC
>JAYUMN010000436.1:0-8449 GCA_043762595.1 Frankiales bacterium | reverse complement strand
GCTGCCACCCTTGGCGAGTGGTCAGCTGTTGATCTCTGGCGACCAGACTGCTGACATTACTGTCAATCTGTTCACCAAAGGAATCCGGTCACGGAAGCGGGCGACCCGGATGGGTCGTCCACGACACCGTGACACGGGGTCTTTCATGGCACTGACTTTTGGCACGCTGTTGAGTTCTCAAGGAACGGGCGCTCACCGTTCACGACCTCTCGGTCGATCGCGGGGCAACTCGCCTAACCTAGCTGCCGTTCGGCGCGGGTGTCAAACCTGTGCGGTCCATTCCCGACCTACCGCGCTCCTGCCAAAAGCCACGAACGTTCCGCGCCGATTGGCAGGGGCCCGCGAACCGTACTCCGGCGAGACGTTCCGCTGGTGTCCGGTGCTCCGGGGCCGAGGGAGAAGTTACGAGATCCGGCAGGGCAGAGTCAAATCCGCGCGGGTACATCGCGTCACGGCGTCCCGCTGTCAGCCTCGAGGAGGCCGGCCAGCACACACTCAATCCACGCGTCACACCAGCCCGGCTGTCTGCGACCACGGCCCGCGGCCAGCTACCGAAGTTGGCGATTCGCGTCAGGTATCACGGCATGTCCGGGATGAGCAGCTGAGCCAGCTATCTCGACACACCGCGTTGAACACGTGGCGGCGCGAGGCTCGGGGGGACGGCATCAGCGGGCTGATTGCCGCACGACGACGACCACGGCCCGCTTGCCACGACGCAGCACGAGGAAGCGACCGTGCAGCCAGTCGGCGTCCTTGGGCACAAGTAGCTCGTCGGTGAGCTTGACGTTGTTCAGGTAGGCCCCGCCCTCGCGAACGGCGCGACGGGCATCGGATCGGGACAGTCCCAACCCCTGGGCCAGCAACTCCACGAACGGCGGGCACGGTCCCGCCACGACCACATTGGGCGCCTCGGCCAGCGCAGCCGCCAAGGTCAGCTCGTCCAACAAATCGAGGGCACCCGCCCCGAACAGCGCGGCGCTCGCGGCCTGCACCCGGTCGACTTCCGCGGCGCCGTGGATGAGGGCGACGAGCTCGCGAGCCAGTCGGCGCTGCCCGGCCCGCAGATGCGGCCGCTGCGCCGTATCGATGTCGAGGGCTTCGACCTCCCCCCGCCCGATGAAGGTGAGCAGCCGCAGGTAGGCGCCGATGTCGCGATCGTCGACGTTCAACGCGAACTGGTAGAGGGCGTACGCAGAGGTCATGGCCGCATCGAGCCAGACGTCGCCGCCACCAGTGCTCTTGCCGATCTTCGCGCCCGTACTGTCGGTCACCAACGGAAACGTCAGTGCATGCGCGGAAGCCCGATCGACCCGGCGAAGCAAGTCCAGCCCGGCGGTGATGTTGCCCCACTGGTCATTGCCGCCGACCTGCAGAGTGCAGCCATAGCGCCGGTGCAACTCGACGAAGTCGAGCGACTGCAGCAGCTGGTAGCTGAACTCGGTGAACGACAAGCCGCCGCTCTCCAGCCGGGCGGCGACCGACTCGCGGGCCAGCATCTGATTGACCGGGAAATGCTTGCCGACGTCGCGCAGGAAGTCGATGACCGACATTTCGGCGGTCCAGTCGAGGTTGTCGGCGAGGATCGCGCCACCAGGCCCGTCTTCGAAGCTGAGGAACTGTGCCATCTGGTTGCGCAGCTTGACCACCCTGTCGGCAATGGTCGCGGCATCCATGAGGGTGCGTTCGTTGCTCCGGCCACCGGGATCACCGATGAAACCGGTCGCTCCACCGGCCAGCGCGATCGGCCGGTGCCCAGCGAGCT
Organism: Frankiales bacterium; assembly: GCA_043762595.1. GTDB lineage: Bacteria > Actinomycetota > Actinomycetes > Mycobacteriales > SCTD01 > JAYSQK01. The sequence goes on along the minus strand of JAYUMN010000436.1, from coordinate 6,687 downwards.
GGAACCGCCGGAGGGCGAACAACGGCACGAGATTGCCGATGTGCAGCGAGTCTGCGGTCGGATCGAAGCCGCAGTAGAGCGTCACCGGGCCGGCGGCCAGATCCCGCGCAAGGGCTTCCCTATCGGTGGTCTGGGCCAACAGCCCCCGCCAGGCGAGGTCGCTCAGGACGTCGTCGACTGGCGCGACGGTCGGCAGTGCCTGGAGCCCGGCGGCGGGCGGCGGGCGGGAGGAGGCATTCACGCCCACAATGGTGCCGCACCGGCCGATCAGCGCTTGGGCGACGCCGGCCGGTAGGTCGAGACGGTGGGCTCGCCGGCCAACCAGAACCGCCATGGGGTGTGCGCCCCGGCGCCGGCGACGCCGACCCGTGGACCGGAGCGAACCGCCGCCGCAGCCGGTGGCTCGCCGGGGAGCAGCCGCACCTCGGCGGATGGGTCGAGCAGATCCGTCCCCAGGCAGCGGCCGTCGACCCCGAGCGCCTTGGCGAGCCGGGCCGGGCCGCGGCAGAGGTCGCGATCGCTCGCTCCAGGTCGGCGGACGCGGGCAGAGTCGAGCCCGTCGAGCACCTCCCCGGCGCGGAGCAGCACGGCCGAGGCTTCGCCGTCCGGTCCGGCGACGACGTTCAGACACCAGTGCATGCCGTAGCTGAAATACACGTAGAGCCGGCCGGGCGGTCCGAACATGATCGTTGCACGGGGGGTGCGACCGCGGAAAGCGTGCGAGCCGGGATCGCTTGCCCCGGCGTACGCCTCGGTCTCGGTAAGGCGGATGGTGACGCCGCCGCTGACCAGCAGGGCGCCGAGCAGGGCGGGCGCGACCTCGGTGACGTGTCCGTCGAGCCTCACGACGAGCTGCTGGCCGCCCAGCGCAGGTGCTCGGCAACCAGGACGCGCAGCGCCTCGAGTTGCTCGGCGACCCGAACCGGCGCGGTGCCGCCATGGCCGGCGCGCGAGGCGATGGCGCCACGTACGTCGAGCACCGAGCGGACCTGCGGGGTGAGATGCCGTGAGATGTCGGCGAGCTCGGAATCGCTGACCTCGTGCAGCTGCCGGCCGTGCGCGATGCACCACATGACGAGCTGACCGACCGCTTCGTGTGCATCGCGAAAGGGCACGCCGTTTCGCACCAGCAACTCGGCGACATCGGTCGCGAGGGCGAAACCGAGCGGAGCGGACGCCTCCAGGACGTCGGCGTGCACGGTCATCGTCGCGGTCATCCCGGCGAGGGCGGGCAGGACGACCAGCAGTGTCTCGACGGCGTCGAAAGACGGTTCCTGGCTCTCCTGCATGTCCCGGTCGTAGGTCAGCGGTAACCCCTTGAGCATCGCCAGCTGGCCGGTGAGATGGCCGATCAGCCGGCCAGCTTTGCCGCGGGCGAGCTCGGCAATGTCGGGGTTCTTCTTCTGCGGCATGATCGAACTGCCGGTTGAGAATGCATCATCGAGGGTGACCCAGCCGAATTCGGTGGAATTCCACAGGCAGACCTCCTCGCCGTAGCGGGATAGGTGCACGCCGAGCAGGGCGGCGCAGAAGAGGAACTCCACGACGAAGTCACGGTCGGAGACGGCATCCATCGAGTTGGCTGCCGCCGCGGCGAAGCCCAACTCCGCGGCGGTGGCGACCGGGTCCACGGGCAACGATGAGCCGGCGAGTGCGCCGGCGCCGAGCGGCGACACCGAGGCCCGCAGGTCCCAGTCGCGCAGCCGGTGCACATCCCGGGCGAGGGCCTGCACGTGCGCGAGCAACTGGTGCGCGAACAGCACCGGCTGGGCGTGCTGCAGGTGGGTCAGGCCCGGCGCCGGTGTGTCGAGGTGGTTCGCCGCCTGTTTCAGCAGCGCACGCTCAAGCCCGACGAGCTGGCTGACGACGGCGCGTGCGTGGTCCCGCAGGTAGAGCCGCAGATCGGTGGCGACTTGATCGTTACGCGACCGGCCGGCGCGCAGCTTGCCGCCCAGTGGGCCGAGCTTGTCGAGCAACCCGCGCTCCAGTGCGGTGTGGATGTCCTCGTCCTCGACCCGCAGGGCGAAGGTGCCGTCCCGCGTCTCGATGGTCAGCTCGTCCAGGGCGGCAAGCATCCGGAGGAGTTCGCCGGCATCGAGCAGCCCAGCGCGATGCAGCACGCGGGCGTGCGCCTTGGACGCCAACAGGTCATACGGCGCGAGCCGCCAGTCGAACTGGACGCTGACCGACAGCCGGGCGAGCGCCTCGGCGGGACCGCCCTCGAACCGGCCGCCCCACAGGGAGGTCCGCTCAGCCACGGCGCTCCCGCTGCAGCTTCAGGTCCCGCTTCGCGGCAATCTTGCTCGGCAGGCCCCACAGTTCGACGAAACCCTTGGCCAGCGACTGGTCGAACGTGTCGCCCTCGTCGTAGGTCGCTAGCTCGAAGTCGTAAAGGCTCGCCTCGCTGCGGCGCCCCGTGACGGTGCAGGTGCCAGCGTGCAGGGTCAACCTGACCTCGCCGGTGACGTGCTCCTGGCTGGCCCGGACGAACTCGTCGAGGGCGCGCTTGAGCGGCGAGAACCACAGCCCGTCATAGACCAGCTCGGCCCAGCGCTGCTCGACACCGCGCTTGTAACGGGCGAGATCGCGCTCCATGGTGAGGTTCTCGAGCTCCTGATGGGCGGTGATGAGCACCAGGGCTCCGGGCACCTCGTAGACCTCGCGGCTCTTGATGCCCACCAGACGGTCCTCGACCATGTCGAGCCGACCGACCCCGGCCGCGCCGGCCCGCGCGTTGAGTTGCTCGATCGCCTGCAGCACCGACACCTCGGCGCCGTCGATCGTCGTCGGGACGCCGTCGACGAAGGTGAGCACCAGCTCGTCGGGGGCACGACCGAGGGCCGGGTCGGAGGTGTAGCTGTAGACGTCCTCGATCGGGGCGTTCCAGGGGTCTTCGAGAAAGCCGGTCTCGACCGCGCGGCCCCAGACGTTCTGGTCGACGGAGTACGGCGAGCGCTTGTTGACATCGATCGGCAGGCCCTTGGCCTCGGCGAAGGCGATCGCCTTGTCGCGGGTCATGCCGGAGTCGCGGACTGGTGCGCTGACGTGCAGATCGGGTGCCAGGGCGCCGATCCCGACCTCGAAGCGGACCTGGTCGTTGCCCTTGCCGGTGCATCCGTGCGCGATCGTCGTCGCACCGTGCTCCCGGGCGGCGGCGACCATGTGCTTGACGATGAGCGGCCGGGACAGCGCCGAAACGAGCGGATAGCGGCCCATGTAGAGCGCATTGCCTTGCAGGGCAAGCAGGCAGTAGCCGTCGGCGTACTCGTCGCGGACGTCGGCGACGACGGCCTCGACCGCGCCGCAGTCCAGGGCCCGCTGGCGGATGACGTCAAGGTCCTCCCCGCCCTGGCCGACATCGGCCGCCACAGCGACCACCTCGGCCCCGGTCTCGGCAGCAATCCAGCCGATGGCTACGGAGGTGTCAAGCCCTCCTGAGTAGGCGAGGACAATCCGGTCCTTCACAGCGTTCCTTCCAGGGGTCGGCCCTCGGCCAGCCGCAGGAGCCGGCTGGCGAGGGCGTCGGAACCGGCGTTGGGCGCGGTCCGGGTGACGAGCAGGACGGTGTCGTCGCCGGCGACGGTGCCGGCGACCTCGGGCAGGCCGGCCCGGTCGAGCGCCGAGCCGAGCAGGTGGGCGCCGCCCGGGGGGGTGCGCAGAACGACGAGGCCGCCGGTGGCCTCGGCGCTGACCAGCAGCTCTTCCAGTAGCCGGGCGAGCCGGGCGTCGACCACCTCCGGGGTGCCGGGACGCGGCCGGCCCTCGGGCGGTACGGCGTACGCCATGCCTCGGGGGGTGCGGACCTTGACGGCCCCGAGCTCCTCGAGGTCACGCGAGACGGTGGCCTGGGTGACGCCGGCACCGACGCCAGCGAGCAGCCGCCCGAGCTCGGTCTGGCTGGCGACGGGCACGGTCTCGAGCAACTCGACGATCCGCGCGTGCCGGGCGGCCTTCGTCAGCGGGACCTGCGCCGACACCCCAACCACGGCTAGGCCTGCGCCAGCAGCCATGTCAGCAGGGCCTTCTGTGCGTGCAGGCGGTTCTCGGCCTCATCCCAGACCGCCGACCGTGGCCCGTCGATGACCGAGGCGGCGATCTCCTCGCCGCGATGCGCGGGCAGGCAGTGCAGCACCGTCACGCTGTCCTTAGCCGCAGCGACCGCACGATCGTCGAGGGCGTAGGGACTCAGATCGGCGACCCGCTGCTCGGCGCCGCTCATCCCCATCGACACCCAGACATCGGTCGTGAGCACGTCGGCGCCGCTGGCCGCCTCGTGCGGGTCGGCGGTGACGACGACCCTCGTGCCGTACGCCGCGGCGCGGGCGACCACCTGCGGATCGGGTTGATAGCCCGCCGGGGCGCCGATGCGGACCTCCATGCCGGCCATCGCACCGCCGACCAGAAGGGAATTAGCCATGTTGTTCGCACCGTCGCCGAGGTAGGTCAGGACCAGCCCCTGGGTGCGTCCCTGCCGCTCGCGGATCGTCTGCAAGTCGGCGAGCACCTGGCAGGGATGCCAGCCGTCGGTGAGGGCGTTGACGACCGGCACGCTGCTGGCCTCGGCGAGGGCCTGGATGCGGTCGTCGCCGAAGGTGCGGATGACGATCGCCGAGACGTAGCGGGAGAGCACCCGGGCGGTGTCCTCGATCGTCTCGCCGCGGCCGAGCTGGGTGGTCTGGGCGTCGAGAATGACGGGGTGCGCGCCGAGCTCGGCGATGCCGATCTCGAAGGACAACCGGGTACGGGTGCTCGGCTTTTCGAACACCACCGCGATCGCCTGCCCGGCCAGCGGGTGGCGCCCGAAGCGGTCGCCCTTGAGCTCCGCGGCCAGCGTCAGCACCTCGGCCTGCTCAGCCGGGGTGAGGTCGTCGTCGGCCAGGAAGTGACGCGTCACGAGGCCACGCCCTCGGGGCCGCCGGTGATCTCGCCGACCCTGCTGAGGAGCTCGGCGACGGCGAACGGTTTGACGAACACCGAGTCCTGACCGAGCAGGTCGCGCATGGCCGGCACGGCGTCGACCCGACCGGTCAGGATGACGACCGGGATGCCGGCGAGGGCGGGGTCCCCCCGGAACTCCTCGAGGACCCGCACCCCACCGAGGTCGGGCATCATCAGATCGAGCAGCACCAGCGCCGGCTGGGTGGCGGTCGCTTGACCCAGGCCGGCCAGGCCGTCGGACGCGGTGGTCACGTCGTAGCCCTCAGCCGTCAGCAGGGTGTGCAGCAGCCCACGCACACTTGGGTCGTCCTCGACGACCAGGATCCGGGTGGCAGTCACGACAGTGATCCAGCAGGCACAGCCGAGACCCTAGCTGCGTGGAGAATGCCCGGAAGCGCGTCGACGAAGGCGTCGACCTGCGCCCCGGTGAGCACCAGCGGCGGGGCGAGCCGGATCACATCGGGCGCCGCCGCGTTGACCAGGAAACCAGCTGCCCGCGCGGCCTTCTCGACCTCGGCGGCACGCGGCTCGGACAGGACGATCCCCAACCACAGGCCGAGGCCACGGACGTGATCGACCAGCGGGTCCTGCAGCCCGGTGATCCCGGTGCGCAGCCGTGTCCCCAGCGTGGTCGCGGCCGCCAGCAGGCCGTCGTGCTCGATCGTGTCAAGCACAGCGAGCGCCGCCGCGCAGGACACCGGGTTGCCGCCGAAGGTGGTGCCGTGGTCGCCCTTGCGCAGGGCCTGCGCGGCCGCGCCATTGGCCACCACGGCGCCGAGCGGGAGCCCGCCGCCGAGGCCCTTGGCGAGGGTCAGCACGTCGGCCTCGACGTCGGGGGCGAGCACCCGGCTGGTGAGCCAGTGGCCAACCCGGCCGATGCCGCCCTGAACCTCGTCGAGGTGCAGCAGCGCACCCGCGGCCGTGGTGATCTCCCGGGCCGCCTCAAGATAACCCGGCGGCGGTTCGACAACGCCTGACTCACCGAGCACCGGTTCGAGGATGACCGAGGCCGTGCCGGTGTCCACGACCCGGCGGAGCGCCTCAGCATCGCCGTACGGCACGAAGGTGACCGGACCGGGCAACGGTTCGAACGGGGCACGCTTGGCCGGCTGACCGGTGATCGACAGCGCGCCCATCGTGCGGCCGTGGAAGGAGCCTTCGCAGGCGACCCAGCCTCCCCCGGGACGCAGGCGGCGGGCCAGTTTCAGCGCCGCCTCGTTGGCCTCAGCGCCGGAGTTCGTGAACAGCACCCGGCTCCCGAACCCACCGACGAGGGTCTGCAGCCGCTCAGCCAGCTCGATCCCCGGTTGGTGCGCGGACAGGTTGCTGGTGTGACCGAGGGTGGCGATCTGCCGGGTCACCGCCTCGACGACGGCGGGGTGCGCGTGCCCGAGGACGTTGACCGCGATGCCGCCGACGAGATCCAGGTACTCCTTGCCATCGACATCCCAGACGGTGGCGCCCTGTCCGCGGGTGAGCACGACGGGCGGGGTCCCGTAGTTGTCCATCAACGCGGCGTTCCAGCGGGCCTGCCACTGCTGCGTCGGGGTCTGCGTGGTCATCCGGGCAACACCATCGTCCCGATCCCCTCGTCAGTGAACAGTTCGAGCAGCAGCGAATGCGCGACCCGGCCGTCGAGCACGTGCGCGCGCGCGACGCCCCCCTGGACCGCCCGCAGGCAGGCCTCCATCTTGGGGACCATGCCGCTGCTCAGCCCCGGCAGCAGGGTCGTGAGCTCACCGGCGGTGA
>JAYUMN010000435.1:0-2291 GCA_043762595.1 Frankiales bacterium | reverse complement strand
TGCACCAGATCGCACCCGTCATCGAGCACGAGCGCCGGCCGGGCCTCCAGGACGGCGAGTAGATGCCGTGCGTAGCCGGCCCGGTCGACGCCGTGCCGGGCGTGCACGGCGACCCCCAGGGTCACCAGCGCCGCAGCGACGTCGTCCTGGGTCGAGAGCGGGTTGGAAGCAGCCAGGTGCAGCCGCGCACCGCCGGCGGTGAGAGTCCGGGCCAGCGCCGCCGTCTCGGAGGTGACGTGCATGCAGGCCGCGACGACGAGGCCTTCGAGCGGCCGCTCCTTGGCGAACCGCCCGGTCAGCAGACCGAGCACAGGCATCGCCCGCTCGGCGTAGGCGATCCGGCGCAGACCCTGGCCGGCCAACGACGAATCCGCGACGTCGCAGACGACCGAGGAATCCGAGTCCGGCATGGGCAAACACTAAGGTCGTCTGGGGATTTCGTGGCCGACGCGCATAGGAGCTGATCATGGACGACGACCTACGAGCCCGGATCGAAGGCGCGACGGCGTTCGCTCGCACGCTCGGCGCGACCCTCGTCGAGGTGGCCGACGGCACGGCCGTGCTGCGCCTTGACGCGGCGCCAGAGCTGCACAACCACCTCGGTGGGCCGCACGCCGCAACCCTGTTCGGGCTTGGCGAGACCGCCGCTGCAGCGGTCGTCATCACGGTCTTCGCCGACCTCGTCGGGGCCGGCGTCGTGCCGCTCATCAAGTCGGCAACGATCCACTACCAGGCGATCGCGACCGGGGTGATGCTCGCGACCGCCCACCTGACCGGCGACGGCGAGGACGGGGTGCGCGAGTCGGTCGCGGCCCGCGGGGTGGCCGTCTTCCCGGTCGAGGTGGTGTTCCGCCGCGAGTACGACGGGGTCGGGACCGCGACGATGACCGCCCAGATGGCCCTCAAGCGGGGCTGAGGCGGGCGCTAGGAGGCGGGCGCCCGGTCGAGGTCGGGCTCGAGATAGAGCTGCCGGGCCAGCGGCTCGACGGCCCGCACCCTGGCCTCGGCGTCGTCGATGGCGCGGGCGACCGCCGTCAGGGCGAGTCCTGGGGCAACCGCGATCTTGGCGGCGACGAGCAGCTCGTCCGGTCCGAGGTGCAGCGTCTTGAGGTGGATCACCCGCAGCACGCTGGTCCCGTCGACGAGGGCGCCGCGGATCGCCTCAACGGCCGTCCGCGAGGCGGCCTCGCCGATGAGCAGTCCCTTCATCTCGACCGCCAGGACCACCGCGACCAGGCCGAGCAGCACCCCGATGGACAGCGTGCCGACGCCGTCCCAGATACCGTCGCCCGTCACCAGGGCGAGCCCCACCCCGGCCAGGGCGAGCAGCAGGCCGATCAGGGCGGCGAGGTCCTCCAGCAGGACAACCGGCAGCTCGGGGGCCTTGGCCCGGCGTACGAAGGTGACCCAGGAGGTGTCACCCTTCAGCGGCCGGGCCTCGTGGACGGCGGTGCGGAAGGAGAATGACTCGGCCACGATCGCGAACAGCAAGATGGCGATCGCGACAGCGGGACTGTTGATGGTGTGCGGGTGCCGGACCTTGTCGACACCCTCGTAGACAGCGAACAGCGAGCCGATGCTGAACAGCACGAGGGCCACCACGAAGGCATAGAAGTAGCGGTCGCGGCCGTAGCCGAACGGATGCCGCTCGTCGGCTTCGCGACTGGCCCGCTTGCCACCGACGAGCAGCAGCACCTGGTTGCCGGAGTCGGCCAAGGAGTGCACCGCCTCGGCGGCGAGCGAGGATGACCCGGTGACCAGGAAACCGACGAGTTTGGCAGCGGCGATCGCCAGGTTGGCCCCGAGGGCCGCGACGATGGCCTTGCTGCCGCCGCCGGCGCTCACCGGCTGAGTCGGCTCTTGAGCGCCGAGATTGCCTCCACCGGGGTCGGATCGGTGCCCTGGGCGAGGGCGAGGTAGGTGCTGGCGAAATCGCCGAGGGCCACCACCGAGGCGAGCCGTTCGAACGCCGACCCCCCCTCGGTGACCAGCTCGGAGACCTCGACCCCGCGCTCTCGGGCCAGGTCGCGGGACACGGTGGCGCGGACAGCGACCTGGGGGTGCTCCTCGGTGTCGCGCAGCAGGACCAGGTGTAGCCGGGTTCGCTCGTTGGGCTCCTCGATCGGGTCGGCGAACAGGTCGGCGTCGCTGCGCAGCCCCCTCGCGAACGGCCCGTCGAAGGCGACGACCTGGTTGTGCGCGGCTTCGGGCAGCACGCCGTACGACGCGGGCGTGTTGGCGTTCTCGTTGAGCTGGCAGGCCAGCCGGTAGGCGGCCACGCCGGTCAGCGG
>JAYUMN010000434.1:0-2397 GCA_043762595.1 Frankiales bacterium | reverse complement strand
GCCATCGCGTCGAGGCGGGCCACTGCCCCGTCGTACGTCGTGCCGGGGGCGCCGGGGACGGCGAGGGCGTTGGCGATCAGCAGGACGGTGCCGTCGCTGTGATCCAGGACCGCCAGGTCGGTGGCGAGCATCATCGTCAGCTCCGGCATGCCGAGCTCGTCCGGTGAGCTATCCGCCAGCCGCTCGAGCCGGCGGACCGCGTCGTAGGAGACGTAGCCGACGAGGCCGCCGGTGAACGGCGGCAGGGCGTCGTCGTGCGGGGAGCGCAGCAGCGCGTCGGCTTCGCGGAGCGCCTCGAGCGGGTCGTCGGACGTCGTCGGCAGCGCGTCGCCGAGCCAGAGCGCCCGGCCGTCGCGCTCGGTCAGCACCCCTGCGCAGCGGACCCCCACGAAGCTGTACCTCGACCACTGCCGGCCCTGCTCGGCGGATTCGAGCAGAAACGTGCCAGGCCGGCCGCCGGCCAGTTTGCGGTAGATCCCCACGGCGGTCTCGCCATCGGCGAGCAGGCGCCGGGTGACCGGGACGAGTGGCTGGTCGAGCCGGTCGAACTGCTCGCGGGTGGGCGAGATGGCGCCCAGGATCATGCCCGCACACCGACGACGGCCGGCAGCGGATCGGCGTCGAAGCAGGTCCGGTCGCCGGTGTGGCAGGCGCCGCTGCCGGCCTGGTCGACGCGGACGAGGACCGCGTCGCCGTCGCAGTCCAGAGCGACCGACCGCACCCACTGCAGGCTGCCGGAGGTATCGCCCTTGACCCAGTACTCCTGCCGGCTGCGCGACCAGTAGGTGCAGCGCCCGGTCGTCAGGGTCAGGTGCAGCGCCTGGTCGTCCATCCAGCCGACCATGAGCACCTCGCCGGTGTCGTGCTGCTGGGCAACCGCGCAGACGAGGCCGTCGCGGTCGCGCTTGAGGCGGGCTGCGATGGCCGGGTCGAGGTCGGTCGGTCGGACAGCGGCAGCGGTCATGGGCTCCAGCCTCCCAGTAGCCACAGACCGGGTGCGTGACACCCCGACGTCGGGGTAGCTCCACGACACCTGCAACCGAGGAGGACCTCGTGCTCACCTTCCTGATCGTCATGCTCGTGGTCGGCGCCATCGCCGGCTTCCTGGCGCGCGCCCTCGTCCCCGGCCGGGACCCGATGGGGATCGGCGCGACGATCCTGCTGGGCGTCGTTGGGTCGTTCGTCGGCGGGTTCTTGGGCTCTCTGCTGTTCCACAAGGACGCTTCGCAGGGAGCTCTGCAGCCAGCCGGGATCATCGGCTCGGTGGTCGGGGCGATCATCGCGCTGCTGGTCTATCGGGCGGTCAGCCGCCGCTCGGGGGCCCGCGTCTGAGCCTCGCCCGCTGGCCGGTCGGGCGCGTCGTACCCGCGCTCCGACGCGAGGCTTGTTGATCTTTGCGCGGCCGACGAGGCTGGCTGCGCTCCCCGCCGTACAAAGATCATCTCTGACGGGCCGGGCGAACCGGCTAGCGCCAGCTGCCCGGGCCGACCGCTCCCCACCCACCGATGTTGATCTTTGCGCAGTTGTGCAGCCTGACCCGGCTGGACGGGGTCCAACGATCACCAAGGCAGGTCCGGATGATCTTTGCACGGTACGCCGAGGCACCGCGGTCCCTCATCACGAACCCAACCGCTGATCGGCTGGGGGGCTTGCGCGATCCCGGACCGCAACCGGCGTCGCGACCGCGAGCATGACGCCGACAACCGACAGCAGCCCAAGGGCGATGGGCAGCGAGGACGCGGCACTGATGGCGCCGACCAACGGCGGGCCGGTGACGAAGCCGGCGTAGCCAACAGCGGTGACGGCTGACAGGTCGGCTCCCTGGCGGCCCGGCGCGGCCCGACGCCCCACGGCGCTGAACAGCACGGGTGCCAGTACGGAGGTTCCGAGCCCGGCCAGCAGCAGCCCGCCCAAGGCGATCGGCGCTGTCGGGGCGGCGGCCAGCACCAACGCGCCGACCGCAAGCGCGCTGCCCGCGACCGCGACGAGCCGGCCGTCGCGGACCCGGTGGCCGAGCGCTCCGGCGCTGAGTCGGCCGACCGCCATCGCCCCGGCAAACAGCCCTGGGCCGAGGCCGCTGATGGCTGGCGAGGCAGCCAGGCCCCGCTCGAGTTGCAGGGCGCTCCAGGACTGCAGCGCGTCCTCGCACAAGAAGGCGCCGGCGCTCAGCACGCCGAGCACAAGCAGCGCCCTCGGCAGCCGTCGACCGGGGCGCGCCGCCGCCGGGCCGCCAACGGCCCGGTAGGCGGGCTGGGTCAGCCCGACCGCGGCCACACACGCCGCCACGACCAGCAGGATCGGGAGCGTCCCGACGCTGGCCTCGCGGGCGAGTCCGGCCCCGGCGCTGCCCACGAGGACCCCGACCGAGAAAGCGCCGTGGCCAACGCTCATCAGCCG
>JAYUMN010000433.1:0-10254 GCA_043762595.1 Frankiales bacterium | reverse complement strand
CGTCGTGTCGGACAGCACGGACGGCGGCAACAGGTGGTCCGACGCCAACGGCGGCGGCACGGTCATCACCGAGGGCACCGACTCGCTCTCGCAACCGTCGGTCACGGTGACGCTGAGTGGCCGCACCGCTATCTCGGCGTACCGGGCGACGGCGTAGGCGAGCCAGCCTGGAGACGGCACCTTCGGGTACGGGATGTTTCTCCGGTCCAACGGTGTGTTCGGGCCTACCAAAGAGTCAGCGACAGCCAGGCGCTGCCCGGTCCGGACGGCAACCCTACGCAGGCCGGCTTCCTGGGTGACTACTCCTCGATCGGCTCGGTCGGCGAGACCGCCTATCCGATTTGGGCTGACACCCGCAACAGCAGCAGGGTCGGCCCGGATGAGGACGTCTTCGTCAGGGCCGTCAACCTCGACCGCGTCGGATAGCACGGCGACCTCCGCTGGGGCTCACCCTCCAGCGGAGGTCGATGCGGACGTTCGGTCGCAGGGCGGTTGACCGTTACGATGAAGACTCCGCCGCTTCGAGAGGTCCGTTCCGGGCCTGCTGCGGCACGCCCCCGATCGCGGAAGGCCTCTCCCTCACATGGCGAAGTCCACCTCCATGTCGTTCCTCGGCCGTGACATGGCCGTCGACCTCGGGACGGCCAACACCCTGGTCTACGTCCGCGGGCGAGGCGTGGTGCTCAATGAGCCGAGCGTCGTCGCGATCAATACCAACACCACCGGCATCCTGGCGGTCGGCACCGAGGCCAAGCGCATGATCGGCCGGACCCCAGGCAACATCGTGGCGATCCGCCCGCTCAAAGATGGCGTCATCGCCGACTTCGACACCACCGAGCGGATGCTGCGCTACTTCATCCAGAAGGTGCACAAGCGCCGGCACTTCGCCAAGCCGCGCATCGTCATCTGCGTCCCCTCGGGCATCACCGGTGTGGAGCAGCGCGCGGTGAAGGACGCTGGCTACCAGGCTGGCGCCCGCAAGGTCTACATCATCGAAGAGCCGATGGCGGCCGCTATCGGCGCCGGGCTGCCGGTGCACGAACCGACCGGCAACATGGTTGTGGACATCGGTGGCGGCACGACCGAGGTTGCGGTGATCTCCCTCGGCGGCATCGTCACGAGTCAGTCGATCCGCACCGGCGGCGACGAGCTCGACAGCGCGATCATCTCCTACGTGAAGAAGGAGTACTCGCTGATGCTCGGCGAGCGCACCGCCGAGGAGATCAAGATGGCCATCGGCTCGGCTTTCCCCATGCCGGACGAGCCGCACGCCGAGATCCGCGGTCGCGACCTCGTCAGCGGGTTGCCCAAGACGATCGTGGTCAGCGCAGAGGAGATCCGCAAGGCGATCGAGGAGCCGGTCAACCAGATCGTCGACGCGGTCAAGACGACCCTGGACAAGTGCCCCCCGGAGCTCTCCGGCGACATCATGGACCGTGGGATCGTGCTCACCGGCGGCGGCGCGTTGCTCCGCGGGCTGGACGAGCGGCTCAAGCACGAGACCGGCATGCCGGTCCACATCACCGACAACCCGCTGCATAGCGTCGCCATCGGGTCGGGCAAGTGCGTCGAGGAGTTCGAGGCCCTGCAGCAGGTTCTCATCTCCGAGCCGCGCCACTAGCGGGACGTGCGCGGGTCCCGCCTGCGGCTGGTTCTGGTGCTTCTCGTCCTGAGCGCCCTCACCCTCACCGCGCTCGACTACCGCAGGGGTGACAGCAGCCCGCTGTCGGCCCTGCGCAGAGGCGTCGACACGGTGCTCGGGCCGGTGATCCGGGCCGCCGGTGGGGGAGCGGGGTCGGCCGGACGGGCGCTCGGCAGCCTGCCCCGGCTGGGCAACTACCAGCGCGACAATCGGCGACTGCAGCTCGAGAACGACGACCTGCGCCAGCGGCTGCGGGCCACCGACGGGCTGCGCTGTCAGCAGCAACAGTGGAACGGTCTGCTGCGACAGAAGGACTACGGCGGCTACACGGTGCTCCCGGCCCACGTCGTGGCCGCCGGATCGTCGTTCGGCTTCGACTTCACCGTGACCCTCGATGCCGGGGCCCGCGACGGCATCCGGCCCGACATGACGGTCGTCAGCGGGTTGGGTCTGGTCGGCCGCACCAAACAGGTCGGCCCGTTCACCTCGACCGTCGTGCTGCTCGCCGATCCGAACTTCGCCGTCGGCAGCCGGCTCGCCACCGCCTCCTCGTTCGGGTTGGCGACAGGGCAGGGCCGGGCGCCGCTGCGCTACCGGGTCGTGGGCTCCCGGCCGGTCATCAGGCCAGGCGACGTCCTGGTGACCGCCGGCTCGGGCATCTTCCAGCCGGGTGTGCCCGTCGGCACGGTCACCGGCGTGACGCCCGACGCCAACGCCCTGACCCGCACGGCCACGGTCGTCCCCTTCGTGGACGTCACAGCCCTCGACCTCGTAGGCGTCGTCACCGACCGGAGCCGATCGATGCCACGAGTGCCGCTGCGCCCTGTCCGCCTGGGCGCCGATCGGCCGCCCTGCGGCGCGACCACGCCGGCGTCGGTGGCGCCCCCGGCGGCGCCCAGGCCGTCGGCCGCGCCGCTGTCCTCCGCTCGCCCCACCCCATGACGGTCCAGCGGTTCCTGCTCGGAGCGGTGAGCCTGGTGACCGTGCTGCTGCTGCAGACCACGGTCGTCACCAGGCTGCCCTTGCCGGGCGCACCTCCCGACCTGCTGCTGCTGCTGATCGTCGCCTTCGCCCTGGTCGAAGGCCCGCTGTCGGGCGTCGTCACCGGTTTCGTCGCCGGACTGCTGGCCGACACCCTCGCCGACCATCAGCTCGGTCGGCTGGCCCTCGCGTACGCCGTTTCGGGCTATTTCACCGGGCTGCTCCAGGACGACACCAAGCGCTCGACCCTGCAGCCGTTCGGGGCGGTCGCCCTCGGTGGCCTGACCGCGCTCGTGGCCTTCACGGCGGAGGGCGTCCTGCTGGGCGATCCCAGGGTAGGACTCCACGCCGTGCTGCGCGCCGCCGTCAGCTCGGTCCCCTACGATGTAGCGCTGACCCCGTTCATCGTGCCAATCGTCGGCGCCCTCGTCCGGCGCCTCGACGTCGACCCGCTACGACGGTGACGGTTGTGGCAGCGGGCCAGCGAGGACGAACCGTGAGGAGTCCCTCTCCGTGAGCGACCGCTCCCGGCTGCGGTTGGTCGTGCTGCGTGTCCTGGTGGTCTCGATCCTGCTCACCCTGCTCGGTCGGCTGGCCTTTCTCCAGGTCGAACAGGGGGCGGCCTACCGGTCCGCGGCAAGTGCCAACCGGGTCCGTTCGGTCGTGACCCCGGCGGCCCGCGGCATCGTGCTGGACGACCGCGGTGTGCCGCTGATCAGCAACCGCACGGCGCTCGTCGTCTCGGTCAATCGATCGGTCCTGCGCACCGCCCCCCACCGCGGTCGCGATGTGTTGCAACGACTCGCAACGATCATTGGCGTCTCGGCGGCGGAACTGACGAGCGCCATCACCCCGTGCGGGGAGCGTCTCGCAGACGGGACCCGGGTCAGCGCGAAGGAGTGCTGGAACGGCTCGCCCTATCAGCCGGTGCCGGTGAAGGAGTACGCCAGCGAGCTGGCGGCCGACACCGACCGGGTGTTGACGATCGAGGAGCACGCCGAGGACTTCGTCGGGGTCACGGCGACCTACCAGGCAGTCCGGCAATACCCCCAGAAGTCACTTGCCTCTCATGCGCTCGGCTACCTCGGGCCCCTGACCAGGGACAACCTCGCCGACCCGAAATACAAGACGCTTCCGGCCGGCTCGCAGATCGGCCGGGTGGGCCTGGAAGCGACGTACGACGACCCGTTGCGCGGCACCAGCGGCGTACAGAAACTCGTCGTGGACAAGGACGGCAACGTCACCGGCACCCTGGACACGGTCGATGCACGGGCCGGCGACGACCTGGTGCTCTCCCTCGACGCGGGCGTGCAGAAGGTCGCCGAGGACGCTTTGCGGGCCGGCATCCTGCAGGCCCGCGGGGAATACGACAAGACCAACGATCGGAACTACGTCGCGCCGAACGGCGCCGTGGTGGTGCAGGAGGTCGACACCGGCCGAATCGTGGCGATGGCTAGTTACCCGAGCTACGACCCCACGCTGTTTGTCGGCAAGGTGCTCACCAAGGACTACGTCGCGCTGCGGGACGCGCCGGGCAAGCCGCTGATCAGCAACGCCACCCAGGGCCTGTTCGCCCCGGGTTCGACGTTCAAGATCGTGTCGACGGCGGCAGCGATCGCGGCCGGCAGCTCGATCAACGGCTACTACCCGTGCCCTTCGGAGATCACCTTTGGCAACAAGACGTTCCACAACTTCGAGGGCGAGTCGACGCCTGCCAACATTGACTTCCGCACCACGCTGATCAAGTCGTGCGACACCGTCTACTACCAGCTCGCCTACGACGAGTGGGTGCGCGACGGCGGGCCACAAGGGAACGCCAGGCCCCGGGAGGCCTTCCCGAAGATGGCTCGCGCCTGGGGCTTCGGCAGTAGGACCGGGGTTGACGTCCCGGATGAGCTGCGCGGTCTGATCACCGACCGTGGCTACAAGGAGCGCTACTGGGCGCAGGCCAAGGGGGACTACTGCGCCGGTGCCAAACGTCGGGCACCCGGCAGCTACCTGCAGCAGCTCGACCAGGAGTTCTGCACCGACGGCTACCGCTACAACGCCGGCGACGCCGTCAACTTCGCGATCGGCCAAGGAGACGTGCTCGTCACGCCGCTGCAGCTGACCGCTGCCTACTCCGCGCTCGCCAACGGCGGAACGCTCTACGCGCCGCGCCTGGCCAAGGGCCTGCTCTCGGCGGACGGCAGGACCGTCACGCCCATCCCGCCGGTCCGCACCGGCCGGTTGCCTGCCTCCCCAGAAGTGCTGGCCTACATGCGCGACGCCCTCACCGGCGTGCCGGAGAAAGGCGGGACAGCGCAGCAAGCCTTCGACAAGTTTCCCTTCGGACAGCTCCGGATCGCTGGCAAGACCGGCACCGCCGACGTCCGCGGCAAGTCGCCGACCTCGTGGTTCGCCTCCTTCGCACCGGCGGCCGCCCCGAAATACGCCGTCGTCGTCATGGTTCCCGAGGCGGGCACCGGGGGTACCACCGCGGCCCCCATCGCCAGGGCTATCTATGACGGGATGTACGGCCTGGAGGGGCGCCCGGGCGTGCTCGGAAGTGGTCTACCCACCGCCCTTCCCGTCGTACGCGGTGATGGTTCGATCGCTCCCCCCGGGACGAGGGTTGCGCTGCCGCCGCGGGTCCTTCGGCCGACACCGACCCCGGCGCCCACCCCCGGGGTGAGCTCGCTCGGCCAGCTGCCCTTCACCGACCTGCCCCGGCGGTACGCGGCCGGAGCCGGCAGATGACCGACTGGAGCACGCCGCGCGTCTCGCCGGTGTCGATGCGGCCGCGGGCGGCGTCGCTGCGCGGTCGCGCCCTCGACCGCGAGTCGGTGCTGCGCCGTCTCGACTGGGTGCTGCTAGTTGCCGTCGCCGCGCTCGCCACTGTCGGCGGGTTGCTCATCTGGTCGGCCACCCGCCAGAAGGAGCTCGACGCCGGGCTCGACCCGCAAGCCTTCCTCAAGCGGCACGCGATCAACGCGGCGCTGGGGCTGCTGCTCGGTGCCGTGGCGGCGCTGGTCGACTACCGCTCGCTGCGGTCCTACGCCCCGTTCGGCTACGGCGCCTCGTGCCTCGGCCTGCTCGCCGTCCTCTCACCGCTCGGGTCGACCATCAACGGTGCGCACTCCTGGATCGTGCTGCCCGCGGGCTTGCAGATCCAGCCGGCGGAGTTCGCCAAGGTGGCGATCGTCGTCGGCATGGCGACGCTGCTCGGGGAGAAGCGCGATGGCGAGTCCGTCCCGCGCGACGGCGACGTCCTGGCAGTGCTCGGCCTGTGCGCCATACCGATGGGTCTGATCATGCTGCAGCCCGACCTCGGCACCGTCATGGTCATCGTGTTCATCGTGCTCGGGGTGCTTGCGGTCGCTGGCTCCCCGGCCCGCTGGGTGGCCGGCCTGCTGCTCGCCGGCGCGGTCCTGGGTGCCGGGGTGGCCCCGCACGTGCTCTCGACCTACCAGAAAAATCGGTTTGCAGTGTTCGCCAACACCCAGCTCGACCCGGCCGGCGTGGGCTACAACACGCGACAGGCCCGGACCGCCATCGGGTCGGGCGGAATCACCGGCAAGGGGCTGTTCGACGGCTCGCAGACCCAGGGCCGCTTCATCCCGGAGCAGCACACCGACTTCGTGTTCACCGTCGCCGGTGAGGAGCTCGGGCTGGTCGGCGCCGGCGGCATCATCTGTGCGCTGGGGCTCGTCCTGTGGCGCGGGCTGCACATCGCCTCGAAGGCCACCGACGCGTTCGGCCGGCTGGTTGCCGCCGGGGTGGTGTCGTGGTTTGCCTTCCAGAGCTTCGTCAACATCGGGATGACCCTGGGCATCATGCCGGTCACCGGTCTGCCCCTGCCGTTCGTCAGTTACGGCGGTTCGTCGATGTTCGCCAACCTGATCGCCGTCGGCCTGCTCCAGAACGTCCACCTGCGCAGCAAGGAGCTCTAGCTGTCCCACCAAGACGGCCATGATCAAGAGCGACGACTCGCTCGTCCGGAGCGCGCGGCCAGACCTGCGGCACCAGCGCCGGCAGGACCGGTAGGTGGGCGAGGGTCTCGGCGGCGGATTCGACCGGCCGTTGCTGCGGGCCACTGCATCGTCGAAGCGTCGCGAGCCGGGGATGCCAGGGCGGTCCGCCGCCGCCGCTCGCGAGCACGGACGCAACGGCCCGCGGCTCAGGGGAGAGGACGTCGCGCCCATCGGCGTAGCCACCTGAGAAGACCACCTGCCACAGGCCTGCCTCGAACAGACGCGGCACGAGGTGCCGGGATGTGCAGGTGAGGGCCGCACCGCCGGTCCAGACGTCGAGGTTGGCCGAACCGGGCGCGCTGAGATCAGTCATTGGCGCAGCCGGTAGGACGGACCCGGCCGGCGGGACCACCGCTCGGAATCTGTGAACAGAGCCGGCTTGTGCGGCATTGCGCCGCGACCCGCCCGGCGAGTTGCGGCCTGATCCGGCGCAAGCGGAGGCACGGGCTCGGGCCAGCGCGGGCCTGGGCGTGGGCGGATGGACCTGCCGGGCTCGCGGGTGGCACGTAGCCTGCTCCCATGCCGGTCGAGAACCTGTTCCCGCGCCTCGAGGCGCTGCTGCCCCAGGTCAGCAAGCCGATCCAGTACGTCGGGGGAGAGCTGAACAGTCAGGTGAAGGACTGGGACGCGGCTGACGTCCGGTGGTGCCTGATGTACCCGGACGCCTACGAGGTCGGTCTGCCCAACCAGGGCGTGATGATCTTGTACGAGGTGCTCAACGAGCAGCCGCAAACGCTGTGCGAACGGGCCTACGCCGTATGGCCGGACCTGGCTGGTCTGATGCGGGCGGCTGGTGTCCCGGCGTTCACGGTCGATGGTCACCGGCCGGTGCAGGCCTTCGACGTATTGGGGATCAGCTTCGCGACCGAGCTGGGTTACACCAACATGCTCGAGGCGCTCGACCTTGCCGGCATCCCGCTGCACGCCAAGGACCGGACCGACGAGCACCCGATCGTGCTCGCGGGTGGCCACGCGGCGTTCAATCCCGAGCCGATCGCCGAGTTCATCGACGCCGCCGTCCTCGGCGACGGCGAGCAGGCGGTCATCGAGATGACCGAGACCCTTCGGCGGGCCAAGCGCGACGGACTCACCCGCGAGCAGACCCTGCTCGAGCTGGCCAAGAGCGGTGGCGTCTACGTGCCGCGCTTCTACGACGTCGACTACCTGCCGGACGGCCGGATCGCGCGCGTCGCACCCAACCACCCGGACGTGCCGTTTCGGGTGCACAAGCGCACCGTTATGGACCTCGACCAGTGGCCCTACCCGAAGGCGCCCCTCGTTCCCCTCGCCGAGACGGTGCACGAGCGGATGAGCGTGGAGATCTTCCGTGGCTGCACCCGTGGCTGCCGGTTCTGCCAGGCCGGCATGATCACCCGGCCGGTACGGGAGCGCTCGATTACCGGTATCGGCGAGATGGTCAAGGCGGGCCTCGAGGCGACCGGCTACGAAGAAGTCGGTCTGCTCTCGCTGTCGAGTGCGGACCACTCCGAGATCGCCGAAATCGCGAAGGGTCTCGCCGACCGATACGAGGGCACCCAGACGTCGCTGTCGCTGCCCAGCACCCGGGTGGACGCGTTCAACATCGACCTGGCCCAGGAGCTCAGTCGCAACGGCCGCCGGTCCGGCCTGACCTTCGCTCCGGAGGGCGGTTCCGAACGGCTGCGCAAGGTCATTAACAAGATGGTGACCAAGGACGACCTGGTCAACACCGTCACCGCCGCGTACGGCGCCGGCTGGCGGCAGGTGAAGCTGTACTTCATGTGCGGCCTGCCGACCGAAACCGACGAGGATGTCCTGGAGATCGCCGAGATGGCCCGCGAGGTGATCCGGGCGGGGCGCCAGGTCACCGGAACCCGGGACGTCAAGTGCACGGTGAGCATCGGCGGGTTCGTGCCGAAGGCCCATACGCCGTTCCAGTGGGCCGCCCAGGCTGATGCCGAGACGATCGACCGCCGACTCAAGCTGCTCCGCAATGCGATCAACGACGACAAGAGCACCGCCAAGGCGATCGGCTACCGCTACCACGACGGCAAGCCCGGCACGATCGAGGGTCTGTTGTCCCGGGGTGACCGCCGGGTCGGCCGGGTGATCGAGCGGGTCTGGCGCGACGGCGGAAAGATGGACGGCTGGAGCGAGCACTTCTCCTACGACCGGTGGGCGACGGCGGCCGAGCAGGAGCTGGCGCCGTTCGGGCTCGACCTCGCCTGGTACACCACCCGTGAGCGCGGCGAGCTCGAGGTGCTGCCGTGGGACCACCTGGACTCCGGGCTCGACAAGGAATGGCTCTGGGGTGACTGGCAGGATGCGCTCGCCGAGACCGATCTCGACGACTGCCGCTGGATCCCCTGTTTCGACTGCGGCGTCTGCCCGCAGCTGGGCACCGAGATTCAGGTCGGACCGACCGGTAAGACCCTGCTCCCGCTGACTGTGGTCTAGGTGGCGCGGCAGCCACCCGGCGAGCCACCCCCGCCCGCGGTGCAGAGGCTGCGGCTGCGTTACACCAAACGCGGTCGGCTGCGTTTCACCTCGCACCGCGACATCGCCCGCGTCTTTGAGCGGGCCCTGCGTCGGGCCCAGGTGCCGATGGCCTACAGCGCTGGCTTCTCCCCGCATCCGAAGGTCAGCTGGGTCGGCGCGGCGGCAACCGGAGTGGCCAGCGAAGCGGAGTACGTAGAGATCTCGCTGGCCGAACGGCGCGACCCAGACCTGGTACGGCTGGCCCTCGACGCTGCGTTGCCCGACGGGATCGACCTGATCGAGGCGGTCGAGGCCCCGGTCGGGACATCGTTGCCCGAGCGGGTGCAGGCGAGCTCGTGGGAGGTGCGGCTCCCCCAGGTGGACCAGGGCGTTCTTGCCGGAGCGGTGGCGGCGTTCCTCGCGGCGGACACCGTCGAGGTCGAGCGGCTGACCAAGGATGGCCGGCGGCGATTCGACGCGCGGGCCGCTGTCGTGTCGATGTGCATCGCCGGTGATGAGGCCTGTGCAACACTTTGTATGGTCGTACAGCACGTGACGCCTGCCGTCCGGCCCGACGACGTCCTTTCCGGTCTCCGCGCTGTGAGCGACCTGGTGACGCCGGTGCCGCCAGCGGCAACCCGGCTCGCACAGGGTCCGCTCACCGTGGCTGGCGAGGTCGCTGACCCGCTCGCACCCGATCGTCAGGTCGGGGAAACGCGATAGGTCAGCGAGGTCGGCGGCGCGACGCCCTCGGGTCGAGCGCATTCCCAGACTTGCACCGGCGTCGGCCGACCGGCCGACCCGGCTCGATCCCACCCGGGTCGCCGTGACCGCGTCGCGCGGCGACCGGACCGGAGCACCGTGCTCGACGACGAGTCGACCGACAGCACCATCCCAGCAGCCCCCGCGGACAAGCCCGTGAAGGCGCCGCGCCGTCGCGCCACCAAGGCCACGGCCGCCCCCAGTGCGGCGTCGGACGTGCCGATCGTCAGCGGGCCAGCCGGCTCCGAGGGAGAACCGGTGGCCGACCAGGTCGTCCCGGTGAAACGGGTCCGCAAGGTGGTCGCCAAGAAGGTGGCCGCCCCCCGCAAACGGGCGACGAAGGCTCCCGGGGTTGCCGAGCCGCTCGCTGCTGAACCGGCTGCCGGCACGGCAGCCGGC
>JAYUMN010000432.1:0-5603 GCA_043762595.1 Frankiales bacterium | reverse complement strand
TGCTCGCCGAGGCGGTGCTGGCCAGTGGCTGAGCTGCCCCGGGTCGGTATCGGAACCGACGTGCATCCGTACGCGGCCGGCCGGCCTTGCTGGGTGGCCGGTCTACGGTGGGACGGTGTCGACGGTCTGGCCGGGCACTCCGACGGCGACGTCGCCGCGCACGCCGCCTGCGATGCGTTGCTGTCCGCCGCCGGGCTCGGCGATCTCGGGTCCAACTACGGCACGGCAGATCCGGCCTGGGCCGGGGCGTCCGGTGCCGCGTTGCTCGCCGAGACCCTGCGCCGGGTGAGCGCGGCCGGCTACCTGATCGGCAACGTCGCGGTCCAGGTCGTCGGGAATTTGCCAAAGATCATCCCCCGCCGGGCGGAGGCCGAGGCGGCGCTGTCCGCGGCCCTCGGCGGCGCGCCGGTCAGCGTGTCCGCGACGACCACCGACGGCCTCGGCCTGACCGGACGAGGGGAGGGCCTGGCCGCCCTCGCCACCGCCCTGGTCGCTCGCGGCTGACCCGGGGCCCGTCCCGCCGGCGCCACAGCCGCCGCTTGCCGCCATGATCATCAGGACATTGGTGTGCGACACGCCAGGCGTGTCCAGCACCAATCGCCTGATGATCATGGGAAGGGCATCGGCAGCACCACTGGACAGTGGATCACCGGAAGGTGGCCCGTCGGCGGTGGGCGTCGGCGGTGGCCCGTCGAAGGTGGCCCGTCGGCGGTGGGCAGCAGGGGGCTGGCGCGGGCAGCGGCGAGGCGGCGGCTGGTGCGGCGGCGGGACGGACGGGGCGCACCGGCCGCGCCCGTAGTCTGGACCGGTGAGCCTGCGCCTGTACGACACCTTGACCAGGGCCACGTCGCCCTTCGCGCCCCTCGTCGAGGGCCGGGCCGGCCTCTACATCTGCGGCCCGACGGTGCAGGCCCCCCCGCACGTCGGGCACCTGCGCAGCGCCGTCGCCCTGGACATCCTGCACCGGTGGCTGGTCGAAACCGGCCTCGTGGTCACCTTCGTCCGCAACGTCACCGACGTCGACGACAAGATCATCCACGATGCGAGCCACGACGACGAACCGTGGTGGGCCCTTGCCACCCGCAACACCCGGCTGTTCGACCGGGCGTACGACGCGGTGCTGTGCCTGCCAGCGACCGCCGAGCCCCGGGTAACCGGGCATCTCCCCGAGATCGTCCGGCTGGTCGCCCAGCTCGTCGAACAGGGTGACGCCTACGAGAGCGGTGGTGACGTCTACCTGTCGGTGCGCGCTGTCCCGTCGTACGGGCAGCTGTCGGGTCAATCGCCGGATGCTCTGCGGACCAGCGAGAAAGCCGTCGCCCACGGCCTGACCGGCACCAAGCGCGATCCGCTCGACTTCGCGTTGTGGAAGGCGTCCAAAGATGGCGAGCCGAGCTGGCCGTCGCCGTGGGGAGCGGGCCGGCCGGGGTGGCACATCGAGTGCTCGGCGATGGCGGTGGCCTACCTCGGTGAGGCATTCGATCTGCACGCCGGCGGCCTCGACTTGGTGTTCCCGCACCACGAGAACGAGATCGCCCAGTCGAGTGCCGCGGGTCACCCGTTTGCCCGCCGCTGGCTGCACCACGGGCTGGTGACCGCGACCGGCGGCGAGAAGATGAGCAAAAGTCTCGGCAATTCGGTCACCGTGGCGCAGGCTCTCGCCGCGCACCGGCCGCAGGTCGTTCGCTACGCGCTGGGCGCCGCGCACTACCGCTCCAACATCGAGTGGTCGGTCCAGGTTGCGGGTGAGGCCGAGGTGGCTTACGCCCGGATCGAGAATTTTATCCGCAAGGCTACCGAGGCAACTGCGGGCGTCGAGGCCGATCCGGCCCTGTCGAAGGTCAGTTGGGAGGAGTTCGCGGCCGCGCTCGACGACGACCTCGGCGTGCCGCAGGCCCTTGCGACCGTGCACTCGGGGGTCCGCGCCGGCAACGCGCTGCTCGCCGCCAAGGAGCTGCCGGCCCTCGCGGCGACCCTGTCCGTCGTACGACGGATGCTGCGCGTGCTCGCCCTGGATCCCGACCAGTGGGCCGCCGCCGGTGGCAGCGCGACTGATCTGACCGACGTCGTCGACGCCCTCGTGGCACTGGCTGTCGAGGCCCGCGCGGATGCCCGGGCCCGCAAGGACTGGGCGCAGGCCGATGCGATTCGCGACCGGCTCGGCACATCGGGGATCGTCCTGGAGGACACCGCCGACGGTGTGCAGTGGAGGATCTCGTGACCGGCAAGCCGCGAACCAGTATCGCCAAGGGCGGCCAGGGCGGTCGGGCTGGCAAAGAGGGTTCGCACCGCAAGGGGGCGGCGCTCGGCTCGGGTGGCCAGGGCAAGAAAAAGCTTGAGGGCCGCAAGCCGACGCCACCTGCGTCCGCCCGGACCGGGCACCCGGCGGCGCGCAAGGTGGCCGCCGCGGCCAAGCGCGCCACCACCTCGAGCGCCGGCAATGCGCCCGAGCGGACCGGGCCGTACGCCGCCGCCCCGCCCACCAGAGGACCGCGTACCGGCTTCCCGACGGGGACGCCCCGTAGCGGCTCGCCGGCCGCCGGGACCCGAGTCGGCCGCCGACCGGGACCGGATGCCCCGGAGACGGTGATCGGTCGCAACCCGGTCGTCGAGGCGCTGCGGGCCAACGTGCCGGCGACCGCGCTCTACCTCGCGATGGGGCTGGACAGCGACGAGCGGGTCACCGAGGCGGTCTCGGTGGCAGCCAAGGCCGGCATCGCGCTGATCGAGATGACCCGGCAGCAGATGGACAAGATGACCGGGGGCGCGCTGCATCAAGGACTCGCCCTGCAGGTGCCGCCGTACACCTACCTACACCCGGATGATCTGCTGGCAAGGGCGCTCGGCGCCGCGGCCCCGCTGCTGGTGGCCCTGGACGGCGTCACCGACCCGCGCAATCTCGGCGCGGTGGTCCGCTCCGCGGCGGCGTTCGGCGCCCAGGGCATCCTGCTGCCCGAACGCCGGGCTGCCGGCATGACCGCGAGTGCCTGGCGGACCAGCGCAGGTGCGGCCGCCCGGTTACCGGTGGCCCGCTGCACCAACCTGGCCCGCACGTTGACGTCCTACCAGGCTGCCGGGCTGTTCACCGTCGGGCTCGCAGCCGATGGCGCGGTGTCGCTGGACGAGCTCGAGGTCGCGACCAGCCCGCTCGTGCTCGTGGTCGGTTCCGAAGGCGCCGGCCTGGGCCGGCTCGTCGCCCAGACCTGCGACCTGACCGTGCGGATCCCAATGACGACGGCGACCGAGTCACTCAACGCCGGGATCGCGGCCGCTGTCACCCTCGCGGAGATCGCCCGGCGGCGACGCGCCTGACCTGGATGTTGCAGGGCCGACGAGCCCACCTCGGGGGGGTGGGGCAGGCCCGCCGGCCGACTGCGGGACGCCCATGCGTGTACGCCGTGGCGTCGTACGGCGTAGCGGCCGCTGACGAGTCTGGTCGGGACCTACACGCGATCACGTGCCGGACTCCGAAGGCGGCCTCTACGCTGATCACCATACGCGCCTGCCGGCGTGGCGCAGTGGTAGCGCAACCGCCTTGTAAGCGGTAGGTCGTCGGTTCGAACCCGACCGCCGGCTCACACCAGGACCGGATCCGCTCTCGCATCGACCTGGGGCAAGCCGACCCGGGCCGGGGGGCGGCGACGGGTCGGCAGGGTGCGCCGGCTTCTGCCGTTGCCGCGTTCAGCCCCGCCGCTCAGCGGCGGGCGGCTACGGTGCCGCGCTTGTAGAAGCGCCAGATCGGCCGGTGGACCGGGATCCAGCGGGGGATCGAGCGCACCCCCGGGAGCAACGGGACGCAGAGCAGGCCGATGCTGAGCACCGCCATCAGGGTCCAGACCAGCGCGTCGGCGTTGCCTGAGGTGGAGAACGGCCACGTAGACCGGTTGCTTGTCGGGCAGGAGTTGCTCGGGCGGGAAGGTCTCAGTAGCGCGGCTCCGCAGCGTTCCGGTCCAGGTCTGTGGTCATCGCGGGTCACGTCCCTTGGGGAACGGCAGGACCAGCGCGAGGGCGAACAGCATCACCATGATGACGACCACCAGGTTGGCGACCGAGAGCTGCACAACCCCCCAATGCAGGTCGTGGCCCGGGGCGTTGAGATCGACCGGTGCGACGATGACGGCGGACGACGTGATCATTGGCGGCTCCTGACGTGGGACCACGGCTCTCACAGTGCTCATGGGACTGCGGGCCCGGCGCCGGCACCGGCCGTTGGGCCCGGAAGGTCGGGACCAATGTCTTTGGACCGAAGCCGATCGGCCGCGTGCGCACAGTGCGGGATCAGCAGATGGCTATGGTCGACATCGATCCGTGACCCGGGTCCTACCGCCCGCGAGGAGACCCCTGTGGCAGCCCGGCAGTCCGCTCTCGACTCGGCGCTGTTCCAGCTCGGCGCGGCGGCCGAGCAGCTTGGCCTCGATGACGGGATGCACCAGCTGCTGGCCACGCCCCGGCGATCGCTTGAGGTGGCAGTCCCGCTGCGCCGCGACGACGGCTCGCTCGAGGTGCTGCGTGGTTACCGGGTGCAGCACAACCTGTCCCGAGGGCCGGCGAAGGGCGGCGTGCGTTTCCACCCCAGCACCGACCTGGACGAGGTTCGCGCGCTGGCCATGTGGATGACCTGGAAGTGCGCCCTCATCGGCATCCCGTACGGCGGGGCGAAGGGCGGCGTCGCGGTCGACCCGAGGTTGCTCTCGCGCAACGAGCTGGAGCGGGTGACCAGGCGCTACGCCTCGGAGATCATGCCGATCATCGGCCCGGAGAAAGACATCCCCGCCCCGGACGTCGGCACCGACGAACAGACGATGGCCTGGATGATGGACACGTACTCCACGCACACCGGCTACACCGTGACGGGGGTCGTCACCGGCAAGCCGGTGAGCCTGGGCGGCTCCCAGGGTCGGGGCGGCGCGACCAGCCGGGGCGTGATGTTCTCAGCCTTCTGCGCGCTGGCCGAGGCCGGTGTCGACCATCGAGGTGCCCGGGTCGCGGTGCAGGGGTTCGGCAAGGTCGGCGGCCTGGCTGCGCAGTACCTGCACGACGCCGGCTGCACGGTGGTCGCGGTCAGCGACGTCAAGGGCGGCGTGCACAACCCGCGGGGCCTCGACCCGGCGGCCTTGGCGCGGCACCTGCGCAGTGGCGCGGACAGCGTCGTCGGCTTTCCCGGCACAGATGCGATCACTAACGACGAGCTGCTGGAGCTCGATCTCGAGGTGCTCGTCCCGGCTGCGCTCGAAGGGGTCCTGCACGATGGCAACGCTGCCCGCGTGCGCGCCCGCTTCGTCGACGAGGGGGCGAACGGCCCGACGACGCCGGACGGCGACGCGATCCTGGCTGATCGCGGGATCACCGTCGTCCCCGACGTGCTCGCCAACGCCGGCGGGGTCGCGGTCTCCTACTTCGAGTGGGTGCAGGACCTGCAGGCCTATTTCTGGTCCGAGGACGAAGTCAACGATCGGCTCAAGATCCTGATGGAGCGGTCCTACGCCGAGGTGTCCGCGCTCGCGGTCGAGCGCCGGATCTCGTTGCGCACGGCCGCCCAGGTCATCGGTGTCGGCCGGGTCGCCGACGCGCACCGCATCAGGGGGCTATACCCGTAGGCGGCC
>JAYUMN010000431.1:0-5240 GCA_043762595.1 Frankiales bacterium | reverse complement strand
GTCGGGACGCCGAGCCGCTACTTCGGTGCCCTCCTAGCGGCGGTTGTCGGGCTCGCCTCGGTGCTCGCGGTAGCCGACCCCTATCGGTTGCAGCGGCTGACGAGCTTCCTGCATCCGTTCAACGACAAGCTCGTCACCGGTTACCAGGCGGTGCAGGGGCTCTACGCGCTGTCGTCCGGCGGCTGGCTCGGGCTCGGCCTCGGAGCCAGCCGGGAGAAGTGGTCCGGCGGCCTGCCCAACGCCCATACCGACTACGTCTTCGCCATCATCGGCGAGGAGCTCGGCTTGCTCGGCACGCTGACCGTCCTGCTGTTGTTCGCGACGCTTCTCTACGCCGGCGTCCGGATCGCCAAGCGGACGACCGACCCGTTCTCCCGGCTCGCCGCCACCGGGGTCACCGCTTGGCTCGCTGCCCAGTCGCTCGTCAACATCGGGGCGGTCGTCGGGATGCTGCCGATCACCGGCATCCCGCTGCCGCTGATCTCTTTCGGCGGCTCGGCGCTGGTGCCGACCCTCGTCGGGATCGGTTTGCTGCTCTCGATCGCCCGGCGCGAACCCGGTGCCCCGGCCGCCCTCGCCGCCCGGCAGAGCCGCGTCCAGCGGCTGCTCGCCCCGCTGCACCGCGACCGCCCGACGAGCCGTCCCGCGCGGCCGGTCGGCCGCTCGTCGCGGGTGAGTGCCGGGCGGCCCACCCCGCGCGGGTCGCGGCGGCCCGTCGTACGCAGCCGGTGACCGTGCCGCCGACGAGCATCGAGCCCACGATCATCGCGCCAAAGATCATCCAGGTGGTACTCGCCGGTGGGGGCTCGGCGGGGCACGTCGAGCCCGCGATGAACCTTGCCGATGCGCTGCGCCGACGGGACCCGACCGTTGGGATCACTGCGCTCGGCACCGCGCAGGGCCTGGAGGCCAGGTTGGTGCCGGGCCGGGGCTACGACCTGGCGGTGCTGCCGAAGGTGCCGCTGCCCAGACGGCCGACGCCGGACCTGCTGCGGGTGCCGGGTCGCCTCATCGGCGCCGTCCGGCGGGCTGGCGAGCATCTGGACCGGGTCGGCGCCGACGTGGTCGTCGGCTTCGGCGGCTACGTCGCGCTGCCCGCCTACCTCGCCGCTCGCCGCCGCGGGACACCGGTCGTGGTGCACGAAGCCAATGCCCGGGCCGGCCTCGCCAACCGGATCGGGGCGCGCGGCACCCCGTGGGTGGCGGCAGCCGTCGCCGGCAGCGGGCTGCGCGGCGCCCGGGTCCTCGGCATCCCGCTGCGCCGGCAGATCAGCACGCTGGACCGCCCGGCCGGCTGCGGCGCGGCCCGCGCGTTGCTCGGCCTCGCTGACGGGCCGGTGCTGCTCGTGACCGGCGGGTCACAGGGTGCGCGGCGTATCAACGCCGCGGTCACGGGCGCGGCGCAGGCGCTCGCCGCCGCGGGGGTGCAGGTGTTGCACGTCACCGGACCGGCGCAGCTCGAGGATGTGCGGGCCCAGCTCGGCGCTGCGTCACCAGCCACCCACCATCTGCTCGCCTACGTTGACGCGATGGACATCGCCTATGCCGCCAGCGATCTGGTGCTCTGCCGGGCCGGGGCGATGACCTGCGCCGAGCTGGCCGCCGTCGGGCTGCCGGCTGTCTACGTCCCGCTGCCGATCGGCAACGGCGAGCAGGCCCTCAACGCCCGGCCGCTGGTCGACGCTGGTGCGGGGCTGCTTGTCGACGACGCCGACCTCGACCCGGCGTACATCCTGGACGTGGTCCTCCCGTTGCTCAATAACGAGCTCAGGTTGCATGAAATGGGCATAACCGCAGCCGGTCTCGGCCACCGGGGCGCTGACGAGGCACTCGCGGACCTGGTCATGGAAGCGGTCCGCGGATGAGTCTCGGCGCGGTGCACCTGGTTGGGATCGGCGGGGCCGGCATGAGCGGCATCGCCCGGGTCCTGCTGGCCCGTGGCTCGGTGGTGAGCGGCAGCGACGCCAAGGACTCGCTGACGATGGCCGCCCTGCGGGCACTCGGCGCGACCGTGCACGTCGGTCACGCGGCCCTGCACATCGACGGCGCCGACACCGTCGTCGTGTCCAGCGCGATCCGGCTCGGCAACCCAGAGTTGGCCGCTGCCCGCGAGCGGGGCATCCGGGTGCTGTCGCGGGCCGAGGCCCTCGCGACCCTGCTCGTCGGCCGGCGCAGCGTCGCGGTGGCCGGCACCCACGGCAAAACCACGACGACGTCGATGCTCACAGTGGCGGCGCAGCACTGCGGGGTCGACCCGTCGTTCGCGATCGGCGGTGATCTGAACGAGGCGGGCAGCAACGCCCACCACGGCAGCGGCGAGTTGTTCGTGCTGGAGGCCGACGAGAGCGACGGATCGTTTCTCGCCTACGGCCCGCACGCGGCGATCGTGACCAACGTCGAGGCGGACCACCTGGACCACTACGCCGACGGGGCGGCGGTCGACCGCGCCTTCGAGCAGTTCGTCCGGACGGTGGACCGCAGCGGTTTCGTGGTGTGCTGCGCCGACGACCCGGGCGCCGCTGCCCTCACCGCGGTGGCCCGCGCCGAAGGCATCGACGTCCGAACCTATGGCACCGCGGAGCACGCCGACCTGCGGCTCGACGCGTTGGCGACCAGCGGCGGGACCAGCCGGTACGACGCCGTGCTGCGCGGGCGCCGGATCGGTGCGGTGCAGCTGGTCGTCCCCGGTGTGCACCTGGCGCGCAACTCGGCCGCGGCGCTGCTCGCCGGCATCGGGCTGGGCCTCGGCGAGGCCCCGCTGATCGAAGGCCTCGGTGGCTTCACCGGGGTCCGCCGCCGGATGGAGTTCAAGGGTGCCGCGGGCGGGGTTCGGGTCTATGACGACTACGCCCACCACCCGACCGAGGTGCGGGCGCAGCTCGTCGCCGCCCGTGGCATGACCGGAGGCGGCCGGCTGATCGCGGTCTTCCAGCCGCACATGTACTCCCGCACCGCGGCCTTCGCGGACAGCTTCGGCGATGCGCTCGGGCTCGCCGACGAGGTCGTCGTGATGGACGTCTACGGCGCACGCGAGGACCCGATCCCGGGGGTGAGCGGTGGCATCGTCGCCGCGGCCGTCCCGCTCGCTGCCGAGCACGTCGTGTACGAACCGTCCTGGACCACCGTCCCGGAGCAAGTCGCCCGCCGCACCCGGCCGGGTGACCTCGTCGTCACGCTGGGCGCGGGGGACGTGACACAGGTCGGGCCCGAGGTGCTGCGGCTCCTGCGTGGTGCTGCGCCGTGACCGCCTCGACCTCGCGCCGCTCCCCGGTCGCCGCTGCCGGCCCTAAGCTCGCTGCCCGGGCCAGCGCGGCCCGCCACCAGCGCCGCGTCACCGTCGTACGTCGTGGCGGGCTCGCGCTGCTAGGTGTCGGGCTGGTCGCCCTGCTGGCCTGGGTGCTGCTGGGCTCGTCGCTGCTGGCGGTCCGGCAGGTCAGCGTGACGGGGGAGTCCCGGCTGACCGGGCCGCAGATCCTGGCTGCGGCAGGGATCGCGACCGGCACGCCGCTGGCCCGCCTGGACACCGACGCGGTGGCGTCCCGGGTGCGCCAGCTCCCACCTGTGGCCGACGTGTCGGTCACCCGGGACTGGCCGCGCGGGGTCCGGTTGCGCATCGTCGAACGGCAGCCGGTCGCCGGTGTCCGGCAGGGCAGAGCGGTGACGTTGCTCGACCGCAGTGGCGTGGCCTTGGCCAGTACAGCGTCGTTGCCGAGCGGGGTCGTGGCCCTCCGGGTAGACCGACCCGGGCCGCAGGACCCCTCCACCCGGGCTGCTCTCGCGGTGCTCCAGGCGCTGCCGGCAGGGTTGCGCGCGCAGCTGGGCTCGCTGTCGGCATCCTCCCCCGAGCAGGTGGAGTTGCTGCTCGGCGACGGTCGCATCGTGGTGTGGGGCGGCGCCGGCGGCGCGGCGCAAAAGGTCCCAGCTGCCCTGGTCCTGCTAGGTCTGCCCGGCCGGGTCTTCGACGTCAGCGCACCGGGTGTTGTCACCCGGCGGTGAGTCGACGCGTGGTCGCGGCCCGGGCTGGGCATCCCTCGGGCGTCGAGCTCAGGCGTTCCAGCGAGACGCTCGCCGGTCCAGGTCGAGAACCTGCGCCGGTAGCGAGGCCGTCGGGCAGTGTGCAAACGTCACCCTCAGCGCGTGACAGGCCCTCAGGCGGGGCACCCTGGCGGCACCGTTCCACCGAGGAGAGGCGGCTCGACATCACTACGTCACCGATCCGTCGGCAACGAGCTGGTCAGGCGCGGACCACGATGGAGGCACTTTCGCAGAGCGCCGACGTCTTCGAGGCGTTTTTCGACCAGGCCCAGATCGGCTTGGCGCTCGCCGACCTGTCGACGCGGTACGTGCGGGTCAACGAGGCATATGCGGCGTTACTCGGCCGGGCCCCCGAGGACCTGATCGGCCTGTCGTTCGCCGAGGTCATGCACCCAGACGAGCGACTCGGTGGGGGCTCACCGATCGCGCCGCTGGTTGACGGTCGCGAACGCAGCCTTCGAACCGAGGAGGCGTACGTCGGTCCGGACGGCCGCAGCGTCTGGGTGCTGCACGGGGTGACCGTCGTGCCTGACGGGGCCGGCGCGCCCGCCTGGTTTGCCGTCAGTGCGCAGGACATCACCGAACGGCGGGCCGCTGAGCAGGACCTGCGGGCGCTGACTGCCAGCCTCGCCGAGCGGGCGGTCCGCGACCCCCTCACCGGCCTGGCAAACCGCACGCTGCTTGAGGAGCGATTGCGGGCCTCGTTGGCTCGCGACGCCCGGACCGGCGCCAGTACCGGGGTGCTGTTTTTGGACCTCGATGGGTTTAAGTCCGTCAACGACCGGCACGGCCACGCGGTGGGCGATGCAGTGCTCTGCGCGGTCGCCAAAAGGCTGTCCGCTGCCGTCCGTCCCTCGGATACGGTCGGCCGGCTCGGCGGGGACGAGTTCGTGGTGCTGGTGGAGAACGCCACGGCGCCCGCGCTGCGGCCGCTGGTCCGGCGGTTGCGGACCGCCGTCGGGGCCGAGATCGTCATCGAGGGGCTCCACCTCGACGTGGGGGTGAGCATCGGCATCGCTGTTGCCGAGCGTGGTGAGCGGGACGCCGCAGCACTGCTCGGGGAGGCCGACCGGCAGATGTACGAGGCGAAGCGGGGCGGCTCGAAGGACCCGGACGCCCGTGCCCGCAGGCCGCCACGCGGCCCGGCGGGTTGACCCGCCGGACGCCGTCCACGTACCTTCCACCCTGCCCGCAGGTTGACATAA
>JAYUMN010000430.1:0-5881 GCA_043762595.1 Frankiales bacterium | reverse complement strand
CCTCACCGTCGGCGCCCACGCCGCGCCCCCCGCACGGATCCTGACGTGAGGCTCGTGACGGCGGTCATCAAGCCGTTCAAGCTTGACGACGTCAAGACCGCGCTCGAAGCCTTCGGCGTGCAGGGCCTCACCGTCAGCGAGGTACAGGGTTACGGCCGGCAGCGCGGGCACACCGAGGTCTACCGCGGCGCGGAGTACACCGTCTCGTTCGTCCCGAAGGTCAAGCTCGAGGTGCTCGTCGACGACGCGGACGCCACCGACACGGTCGACGTCATCGCCAAGGCGGCCCAGACCGGCTCGATCGGCGATGGCAAGGTGTGGAGCACCCCGGTCGACGACGTCGTCCGGGTCCGCACCGGCGAGCGAGGCGTGGAGGCCCTGTGATGCGCAGCAGCACGGTCGTGATGCGGGGAGGCGGACTGTGATGCGCAGCAGCACGGTCGTGATGCGGGGAGGCGGAATATGAGACTGGTGACCGCGATCGTCAAACCGTTCAAGCTCGACGACGTCAAGACCGCGCTGGAGAACCTGGGCGTGCAGGGCATGACGGTCAGCGAGGTGCAGGGCTTCGGTCGGCAGCGTGGGCACACCGAGGTCTACCGCGGCGCGGAGTACACCGTGTCGTTCGTGCCCAAGGTGCGCGTCGAAGTGCTGGTCGACGAGGCCGATGCCGGCCGGATCATCGACGGCATCGTGGCGGCGGCCTGCACCGGTTCCATCGGCGACGGCAAAGTGTGGAGCACGCCAGTCGATGATGTGGTCCGGGTCCGCACCGGTGAGCGCGGCGCCGAAGCGTTGTAAGCGGCGGCCCCGTTGCCGGCCGGTGCGGCAGGATCGTCCGATGCAGCCGACCGGTCCCACAGCCGGCCCGCACATCGCCGATCATGGAACTCGTGCGGCCGTCCCACGCTCAGCGAGGCGGCACACGATCCATGATCGGCGGGGGGATCGGCGCCCGCAGTGATCGCTGATCTGGCGGCCATTCGCGCCGCGCTGCTCGCCCGCGACGAACTGACCGGCCAGGCGCTCCGGGATGCCATTGTCGACGGGTACGACGGGTGGCTGACCGACCTGGTCGGTGCGCCCCGACCCGGCGTGGCGCTCGTGGCGGTCGGTGCGCTCGGTCGCCGCGACCCGGCGCCGGGTAGCGACCTCGACCTGGTGCTCGTCCACGACGGAACGCACGACGTCGCGGCGCTTGCCGACCGGATTTGGTACCCCGTCTGGGATACCGGCGTCGGCCTGGACCACTCGGTGCGCACCGTCGCCGAGGCCGTCGTCGTCGCCAAGGACGACCTCAAGGCCGCGCTCGGCCTGCTCGACGCGCGACACGTCGCCGGCGACCCCGCCCTGTCGGCACAGCTGGTGACCGAGACCCGTGCGGCCTGGCGCAGCGCTGCCGGCAAGCGGCTGCCCGAACTCCGGGCGATGGGGATGGAGCGGGCCCGCGCCGCCGGCGAGGTCGCCTACCTGCTCGAGCCGGACCTGAAGGAGGCGAAGGGTGGCCTGCGCGACGTCCATGCGCTGCATGCCCTCGCGGTCGCGCAGGTCGCCGACCAGCCGGGGCCCGCCGTCAGGACGGCGTACGACGTGCTGCTCGATGTCCGGGGTGAGCTGCACCGGTGCACCGCCGGCACAGGGCGCCGTGCGGTCGACCGGTTGCTGATGCAGGAGCAGGACGCCGTCGCCGCCGCGCTGGGCCTGGCCGACGCCGACGAGCTGATGGCGAGGGTCTCCGCCGCCGCTCGGACGATCGCCTTCGCGAGCGACGCGACCTGGCGCAGGGTGGCCGCGGCGACTCCGAAGCGGCGGCTGCTCGGGCTGCGCGGGCCGGCCGCCCGGGCGCGCCGGCCGCTGGCGGACGACGTCGTCGAGCAGGACGGTGAGGTAGTGCTGGCCCGCGACGCAACGCCCGGCACCGATCCCGAGCTCGTCCTGCGGGTGGCTGCTGCGGCCGCTCGCGCCGGGCTGCCCATCGCGCCGAACACCCTGCTGCGGCTGGGGGAGTGCCCACCGCTGCCGGTGCCGTGGCCGGCTGCCGCGCTGGACAGCCTCGTTGGGGTGCTGGCCGCTGGGCCGGCCGCCGTCGGGGTGTTCGAGGCGCTCGACCAGGCCGGTCTGCTCATCGCGCTGCTGCCCGAATGGGCGGCTGTGCGCAGCAGACCGCAGCGCAACAGTTACCACCGGTTCACCGTCGACCGGCACCTGGTGGAGGCCGCCGCCGAGGCCGCCGCACTGACCCGCGGGGTGGCTCGACCCGACCTGCTGCTGCTCGGCGCGCTGCTGCACGACATCGGCAAGGGGCGGCCCGGCGACCACACCGACGTCGGCATGGTGCTGGTCGCCGAGATCGGGCCGCGCCTGGGGCTGCCCCCAGCCGACGTCGAGGTGCTGGTGGCGATGGTGCGGCACCACCTGCTGCTGCCAGATGTCGCCACCCGGCGCGACCTCGACGACCCGGCCACCGCACGCGCGGTGGCCGACGCGGTCGGCTCGACCGAGGTGCTCGAGCTCCTGCACGCCCTGACGCAGGCTGATTCGGCGGCGACCGGACCGGCTGCCTGGAGTGCCTGGAAGGCCCAGCTGGTCGCCGATCTCGTACGCCGTACCGCCGCCCTGCTCACCGGCGCCCCGCCCCCCGGCCCCGCCCCGTTGACTCCCCGGCAGGAGGCGCTCGTCGCCGGCGGCGTGCTGGCCTTGGACGCCGACGGCGAGACCGTCACGGTGGTCGCGCCGGACCGGCCTGGGCTGTTGTCGATCGCGGCCGGGTTGCTCGCCCTGAACAAACTCGACGTCCGGGCGGCTTCGGCCTTTTCCCGGGGCAACATTGCGGTCAGCGTGTTCCGGGTGGCGGCCCGCTTCGGCACCCTGCCGGACTGGGCCGTTGTCCGCGACGAGTTGCGCCTGGCGGTCTCCGGCGAGCTCCCGCTGGCGCAGCGGCTGGCCGATCGGGAAGCGGCCTACGCCGGCCGGAGCCCGGTGCCGGTCGCGCCGGCGACGGTCCGGCTGGTCGACGACGCCTCCGAGACAGCGACGGTGGTCGAGGTCCGCGCCCCCGACGGGCTCGGGGTGCTGCACCGCATCACCGCGGTCCTCGACGCACACGGCCTGGACGTCCGCAGCGCGCACGTCTGCACCCTCGGCGCGGACGTCGTCGATGCGTTCTACGTTGCCGGCCCGGACGGCAAGCTCGCCGACCCCGGCGCCCGGTGCCGCCTCGTCGCGGATGTGCTTGCCGCGGTCAACTGAGGTCCCGGCCGGCTGAGCCTGCGTCATCGCCCGGCGAGCGGGAGCCGCCACTAGGCTTGGCGCTCAGCTGTCCGCCCCGACGTACAGAAGGACCGATGTTCGACACCCTGGCCGATCGGCTCGACAAGGTCTTCACTTCGCTGCGCGGCAAGGGCCGGCTGTCCGAGGCCGACATCGACGCCACCGCGCGCGAGATCCGGATTGCCCTGCTCGAAGCAGATGTGGCGCTACCGGTCGTCAAGACGTTCATCGCCGCGGTCAAGGAGCGGGCCTCCGGCGAGGAGGTCTCCAAGGCGCTGAACCCGGCGCAGCAGATCATCAAGATCGTGAACGAGGAGCTCGTCGAGATCCTGGGCGGTGAGACCCGGCTGCTGCGCTACGCCAAGACGGCCCCCACGGTGGTCATGCTGGCCGGCCTCCAGGGCGCCGGCAAGACCACCCTGGCGGGCAAGCTGGCGACCTGGCTGAAGGCGCAGGGACACGCGCCGCTGCTGGTGGCCTGCGACCTACAGCGCCCCAACGCCGTGCAGCAGCTGCAGGTCGTCGGCGGCCAGGCCGGGGTGGACGTCTTCGCCCCGTACGCCGGGTCCGGGGTCGGCGACCCGGTCGACGCGGCCCGCCAGTCGATCGAGCATGCCAAGCGGATGCACTTCGACGTGGTCGTCGTCGACACCGCCGGCCGGCTCGGTATCGATGCGGAGCTCATGCAACAGGCGGCCGACATCCGCGAGGCGGTGCAGCCTGACGAGGTGCTCTTCGTTGTCGACGCGATGATCGGCCAGGACGCCGTGGTCACCGCGCAGGCCTTCCAGGAAGGCGTCGGGTTCACCGGCGTCGTGCTCACCAAGCTCGACGGCGACGCCCGTGGCGGCGCGGCGCTCTCGGTGCGGCACCTCACCGGCCAGCCGATCTTGTTCGCGTCAACCGGCGAGAAGCTCGGCGACTTCGATGTCTTCCACCCTGAACGAATGGCCTCGCGCATCCTCGGCATGGGTGACGTGCTGACCCTGATCGAGCAGGCCGAGCGGCACTTTGATGCTGACTCGGCCGAGAAGATGGCCGGCAAGCTCGGCAGTGGCGAGGGCTTCGATCTGGAGGACTTCCTCGAGCAGATGGTCCAGGTCAAGAAGATGGGCTCGCTCACCTCGCTGCTCGGGATGCTGCCCGGCATGGGGCAGATGAAAGAGGCCATCGCGCAGGTCAAGGACTCCGACCTTGACCGGATCGCCGCGATCATCCGCTCGATGACGCCGCAGGAGCGACGCGACAGCAAGGTCCTCAACGGTTCGCGCCGGATCCGGATCGCCAAGGGCGCCGGGGTGACCGTGCCCGAGGTCAACAATCTCGTCGACCGGTTTCACGATGCGCAGAAGATGATGAAGCAGATGCAGGGCATGCCCGGGATGGCCGGCGTGCCAGGTTTGGGGCGCAAGGCCAAGCGCCAGCAGCCCGGCAAGAAAGGCAAGAAGGGGCCGGGCCGGGCCGGCGGGGGGTTGTCCCAGGCGCAGCGGGCCGCGCAAGCCGCACCCAAGGCCCTGCCGCCCAACCCGCTAGGGCTGCCGACGCAGCAGCCGCAGGACCCGTTCGGGCTCGGCCGCCAGCGCTGACCAGCCAGCGCGCTCGCCCCTGCCGTCTCGTGTCGTGGTGTCGGGCCCTAGCCAGGCGTCAACATCACGACGCGAGAAGCTAGGCCGGGCAGGGCGGCCGGTTCAGGTGGTCCCGCCTGGCTGGTGCTTTCGGCGGGTGCCCGGGCCGTCTGGCACACTTATCGCGAGCCATCGCCGCACGACGGCCCTCTACCCGTCAACGGCGTGTCCGCACGAGATGTCCGCCGCGCAACCCCACGCGCGACCCGGCCGCCACCCCCACGCCGTAAGACTGGAGCACGAAGACCTGTGGCAACCAAGATCAAACTGATGCGCCTCGGCAAGATGCGCGCGCCGTACTACCGGATCGTCGTCGCTGACGCCCGCACCAAGCGCGACGGTCGCGTCATCGAGACGATCGGCAAGTACCACCCGAAGGAGCACCCGTCCTTCATCGAAGTCAACGCCGAGCGGGCCGCCTACTGGCTCGGGGTCGGTGCACAGGCGACCGAGCCGGTCGAGCGGATCCTGAAGGTGACCGGCGACTGGCAGACGTTCAAAGGTGAGGTCGCCCCCGCGCCGATGCTGGTGCGCGAGCCCAAGGCCGACAAGAAGGCCGTGTTCGAGGCAGCCGCGCGCGAGGCCCTCGACGGCCAGGCCGCCGGTGGGGCCGCCACCACGCCGAAGAAAAAGGCCGCCGCCAAGGCTGACTCCGCCGCTGTGCCTGCGCCTGCGGTCGACGGCCCCGCTGCCGACACTGCCCCTGCGGCCGAAGCTCCCGCTGCCGACGTTGCCCCTGCCGACGTAGCCCCTGCGGTCGACGCCCCCGCTGCCGCCGCCCCCGCTGCCGACGTAGCCCCTGCCGCTGAGCCAGCCGGCTCGGAGACGCCCGATCCTGCCGCCGCGGCGGAGTAGGTGCTCGAGAACGCGCTCGAACACCTCGTCCGTGGCATCGTCGACAACCCCGACGACGTCACGGTCGAGATGGTCACGGGCCGCCGCGGGCGCACCCTGGAGGTCCGGGTCAACCCCGAGGACCTCGGCAA
>JAYUMN010000429.1:0-5672 GCA_043762595.1 Frankiales bacterium | reverse complement strand
GCCGATCCCCGTTCGTTGTCGGGTCCGACTACCGGCAGCCAAGTCACCGATGGCGACTGGGACGACACGTCGGTCGCTTGGAGCCCGGACGGAGCCCGTCTGGCCTTCGTCAGTGCCCGCCACGACGACCGGATCGGCGACCTGCGCAGCGACGCCTGGACCTGCGCCGCCGACGGCAGCGACCTCGTCCGTGCGACCGACACCTCGCTGGCTGTCGAGCAGGTCGCCTGGTCCCTGGACGGCGCCCAACTCTGGTTGCTGGCAAGCGAAGTCGGCGCATCCGGCACCGACTTCGTCGGCCGCAACACCGGCCTGTACGCCGTACCGCTGGACCGCCCGTCGGTCCCCGTTCGGCACACCGAGCCCGATGTCGACCTCGGCGAGGAGGGTTCCCATCTCACCGTCACCGGCAACGGCGTGCTCGTGCAGCACCGCACCCGTGGCGCCGTCGAGCTGCTGCGGGTCGGCGAGCGCGACACGGCGCTCCTGGCTGGTCCGGTCTGGGTGACCGGCCACGATGCGGTGGGCGACGTCGTCGTGGCGACCGTCCTCTCGGCCGACTCCGCCGGTGAGGTCGTGCTGGTCGACGGGGCGACATCCCGACGCCTGACGACCTTCTCGGCCGATCTCGGGGCCCGGCCGTTGCACGAGACGACCGTCACCGCCGACGACGGCTACCCCGTCCACGGCTGGGTCGTCCTACCGGACGGACCGGGACCGCACCCGGTGCTGCTCGACATCCACGGCGGTCCCTTCGCGCAGTTCGGCTGGAAGCCATCTGACGAGGCGCAGGTCCTCGCCGGCGCCGGCTACGCCGTGCTGCTGGCCAACCCGCGGGGCGCCGCCGGCTACGGCGAGCAGCACGGCCGGGTCATCCAGGGCGCGATGGGTCAGCGGGACGCGGCCGACCT
The DNA here is from genome assembly GCA_043762595.1 of Frankiales bacterium. GTDB lineage: Bacteria > Actinomycetota > Actinomycetes > Mycobacteriales > SCTD01 > JAYSQK01. The sequence goes on along the minus strand of JAYUMN010000429.1, from coordinate 4,761 downwards.
GATCGCCTTTCTCGACGGGGTGCTCGCGGATCCGTCGTACCCGCTGGACGCCGATCGGGTGGGCGTGCTCGGCGGGTCCTACGGGGGCTACATGACCGCGTGGTTACTCGCGCTCGAGCCAGATCGTTTCGCCGCCGGAGTGGTCGAACGGGGGTTTCTGGACCCGGAGACGTTCATCGGTACCTCCGACATCGGCTGGTTCTTCCCGGAGGGCTATCTCGGGCCGGTCGAGGCGATGGCTGCACAGTCGCCGATGGCCGTCGTCGACCGGGTCGTCGCGCCGACGCTGGTCATCCACTCCGAGCGCGACCTGCGGTGCCCACTGGAGCAGGGGCAGCGTTATTTCGCGGCGCTGCTGCGGGGCGGCGTTGACGCCGAGCTGCTGATCTTCCCCGGCGAGAGCCACGGGCTGACCCGCGGCGGGCGGCCGAGGCACCGCCGGCAGCGCTTCGAGCACCTGCTCGCCTGGTGGGCCAAGCACCTGCCGGTCACGACCTGACGCGCTGGACCGTCCACGGCGCGGGCGGGGACGCGCGAGCCAGCCCGGCCGGCGGCAGGCTCGTTGCGGTGGCGGCCCAGCACGCCGCGCCGGGCCGGGCGGCCCGCTCGCCGGCTAGCTGTCGAGGAAAAAGGCCGACCCGCGGTCGTCGGTACGCGCGTCGAGCACCTGCCCGGCCAGCCGGGCAGCGGCCGGCGGGTCGAGGAACACCACAACGTCGCGGTCGCGCAGGACCGCATCCGACGGCTCGGGGGCGGCCACCATCTCCATCGCGAGGCTCGGGGGGTCGCGGCGCTGGGCGATCCGCAGGCCCGCGCCGGCGGGCAGCGCGGCCTGGGCGGTCAGCCGGATGATCATTGTTGCGGCGTTCTGAGTCAGGATGAGCACGGTCACCTCCTGCGTGGCGGGCGGCAGGGTCAGGGCGGTGCCACACCACTCTTGCGCATGGCCCTGCTCGGCGGTCAAGCCCCGTCAGACCCGAACCGCCGGTGGATCGACCTCCCCGGGCAGGCCGAGCACCGGCACGAAGGCCCTGACCCAGTCACTGACGCCGGCCGCGTTGGGGTGCAGGCCGTCGGCGTACTTGCCCTTCCACGGCGGTCCGGTGGCTGCCCAAAGATCGACGAGCGGCAGGCCGCGCTCAACCGCCAGGCCGCGGAGCAGGGCATTGGCCCGGACCGCCTTGTCAGGCTTGATCCCCTTGGGCATCGTGGCCAGGACCGCACCGTCCGGGACCGCAGCCACCAGTTGCGGAACCTGTTCGAGCAGCACCGGCAGCGGCGTCTTGCGCAGGTCGTTGCCACCGACGACGGCGGTCACCAGGTGCGGTCGCCAGCCCAGCCCGGCCAGGTCGGCGAGCCGCGGCAGCTGGACCTCGAGCACGTCGGCGATGACGGCGCCGGACCGCGACAGGTTCAGCACCCGCCAGGGCCGGCCGTCGCGGAGGGCGAGCTGGCGTCGTACCCGCTCGACGTAGCCGTCCTTGATGTCTGCCAGACCGACGGCCTGCGCGGTCGAGTCACCGAGCACCACCCACAGCGGATCGCCCTCCCGCTCACCCGCCAGCAGCTCGGCGGCCCGCCGGTCCCACTCCAGGCGGTGCGCCGCAACCTGGTCCAGGCTGCGGCGCAGTGGCGGCACGAGCCGTAGCACCCACTCGCCCCGACCGACCACGTCGCCTCAGACCCTCGCAATGACACGGCGGGTACGCCGCACCGAGGGTGAGGCGAGCGCCATCGGGACCTCCGGGTGCGCGGCCGGTTGCTGACCGCAACCTAGCTTGGCCGCCCACCCCCAGGGGCGCATGCTGAGGCACTGTCGATCCGGCGAGGTCCCGTTCGTCGGAACAGGGAGCGGCCCGAGAGCCGGGTCGTCCGAGCGAGGAGTATCCCGATGACGCAGTACATCGTGCTCATCTACGGCGACGAGAAGATCTACCAGGAAGGCGGTCAGGGCCTCTACGACGAGGTCATGAAGGGGCACAACGACTTCGGCGCGAAGCACGCCGCCAAGCTCGCCAGCGGCAACGCGTTGCAGGGCGTCGGCACGGCCACCAGCATCCGGACCGGCGCCGGCGGCCAGGCCACGGTGACCGATGGCCCGTTCGTCGAGACCAAGGAGGCGCTCGGCGGCTACTACGTCATCGACGCCGCCGACCTCGACGAGGCGATCGCCATCGCCAAGGACATCCCCTCCCCGGGTGGCGGCCTGGAGGTGCGTCCCGTGATGGTGTTCGACTGATCCAGGACGTCGTGGACGCGGCGCACCGGCGCGAGTGGGGCTTCGTCCTCGCCGCGACGGTGCGCGTCACGCACGACCTGGACCTGGCGCAGGAGTGCGTCCAGGACGCGTTCGCCAAAGCCCTGGTGGCGTGGCGGGACAGCGTCCCCGACCGGCCGGGCGCCTGGCTGACCACGGTCGCCCGCAACCGGGCGCTCGACGTGCTCCGGCGCGAGGCGACCCTGCGGCGGGCGCTGCCGCTGCTTATCGAGGATGACGTCGCCGCCGACCCGGTCCAACCCGATCACATCCCCGACGACCGGCTCCGGCTGATCTTCACCTGCTGCCATCCCGCGCTGTCATCCGAGGCGCAGGTGGCGCTGACCCTGCGGCTGCTCTGCGGGCTGTCGACCGGTGAGGTGGCCCGGGCGTTCCTGGTCAGCGAACCCACGATGGCGGCCCGGATCACCCGCGCGAAGAAGAAGATCTCGGCCGCCCGGATCCCCTACCGGGTGCCGGACCGCGACGAGCTCCCTGAGCGGGTCGACGGTGTGCTCGCGGTGCTGCACCTACTGTTCACCACCGGTCACACCGCCCCGAGCGGCGGCGTGCTGGTCCGCCACGACCTCGTCGTACGCGCGCTGGAGCTGACCAGGATGTTGCACGCGCTCCTGCCGATGCCGGAGGTGACCGGGCTGCTCGCCCTCATCGTGCTGACCGACGCGCGGCAGGCGACCAGGGTAGGCGCGGATGGAAGGCTGCTGCTGCTCGAGGAGCAGGACCGCACCAAGTGGGACCGGGTGGCAATCGACGAGGGCCTCGCCATGGTCCGGGTGGCACTGCAGGCCGGCGCCCCCGGTCGCTACGCCCTGCAGGCCGCGATCGCTGCGGTGCACGCCGACGCGGCGACCTGGGCGGAGACCGACTGGCGGGAGATCGTCGCGCTGTACGGCCTGCTCGAGACTCGCTGGAGCTCGCCCGTTGTCACGTTGAACCGGGCCGTGGCGATCGGCCTTGCCGACGGTCCGGCCGCCGGCCTGCGCGCCCTCGACCGCGTCCGCAACGACCCGGCACTCGCCAGCTACAGCTACCTACCCGCGGCCCGCGCCGACTTCCTACGACGGCTCGGCCGGGCGGCGGACGCACACGCCGCATACGAGGAGGCGCTGCAGCTCACCGCGAACGCGGTCGAGCGGGAGTTTTTGCTGCGGCGGCTGGAGCAGTTGTAGCGCCTACTCCCACTCGATGGTGCCGGGCGGCTTGCTGGTCACATCGAGCACCACCCGGTTGATCTCCCGCACCTCATTGGTGATCCGGGTCGAGATCTTCGCCAGCACGTCGTACGGCAGCCGGGACCAGTCGGCGGTCATCGCGTCCTCCGACGACACCGGACGCAGCACAACCGGGTGGCCGTAGGTGCGGCCGTCGCCCTGGACGCCGACCGACCGGACGTCGGCGAGCAGTACCACGGGGCACTGCCAGATGTCACGGTCCAGGCCCGCGGCCGTCAGCTCGAAGCGGGCGATGGCGTCGGCCTCGCGGAGCAGGTCGAGCCGCTCCTGGGTGACCTCACCGATGATCCGGATCGCGAGGCCGGGACCGGGAAACGGCTGGCGCCAGATGATCGCCTCGGGCAGGCCGAGCTCGAGGCCGACGTTGCGCACCTCGTCCTTGAACAGCGTCCGAAGCGGCTCGACGAGGTCGAAGTGCAGGTCGTCGGGCAGCCCGCCGACGTTGTGGTGGCTCTTGATGTTGGAGGTGCCGGCGCCGCCGCCGGACTCGACGACATCGGGGTAGAGCGTGCCCTGCACCAAAAAGTCGATCGGCTCATCGGCGCTGATCTCGCGGGCCGCCGCCTCGAACACCCGGATGAACTCCCGGCCGATCGCCTTGCGTTTCGCCTCCGGGTCGGTGATCCCGGACAGCGCGTCCAGGAAGCGCTTCGAGGCGTCGGCGACATGCAGCGTGACGCCGGTCGAGGCGACGAAGTCGTGCTCGACCTGCTCGGCCTCGCCCTTGCGCAGCAGGCCGTGGTCGACGAACACGCAGGTCAGCTGGTCGCCAACGGCCCGCTGGACCAGGGCTGCGGCGACGGCCGAGTCGACGCCACCGGACAGCCCGCACAGCACCCGGCCCGAGCCGACCTGCGACCGGATCCGAGCCACCTGCTCCTCGACGACGTTGACCATCGTCCAGGTGGGGGCGCAGCCGGCCGCCTCGAGCAGGAACCGCTCGAGCACCCGCTGGCCGTGCTCGCTGTGCAGCACCTCGGGATGGAATTGCACGCCGTACAAGCCGCGGGCGGTGTCCTCGAACGCGGCGACGGGCGTCGAGCCGGTAGAGGCGGTGACGGTGAAGCCGGGCGGTGCGGTGGCCACCGCGTCGCCGTGCGACATCCAGACCGACTGGGCGCTCGGCAATCCGGCGAACAGCACGCCTGGTTCGACGACGGCCAGCGCGGTCCGGCCGTACTCCGCGGTGCCGGTCTGCGCGACCGTGCCGCCGAGCGAACGGGCCATCGCCTGGTGGCCGTAGCAGATGCC
>JAYUMN010000428.1:0-2157 GCA_043762595.1 Frankiales bacterium | reverse complement strand
AACGTCGGAACGCCGGTCTCGAAGAACCCGGCCGGCACCTGCGGGGCGCCGTCGGCGTAGACCGAGGACGGCCCCCCTGACAGAATCACTGCTTTCGGTGCGCGGGCCCGGATCTCGTCCGCGGTGATCGTGTGCGGGACGATCTCGGAGTAGACCCGGCACTCGCGCACCCGCCGGGCGATGAGCTGGGCGTACTGCGCTCCGAAGTCGACGACGAGGACAGTGTCGGTCACCGACCGAGTCTACGGAGCGACCTCAACGCCCTTCCAGAAGGCGATCCGGTCAGTGATCTGGTTCGCGGCGTCCTTGGGCGCGGGGTAGTACCAAGCCGCATCTGCGTTGGTCTGGCCGTCGACGACGACCGAGTGGTAGCTCGCGGTGCCCTTCCAGGGGCAGACGCTGCTCGTGGAGGAGTCGGTGAGGACCCCGTCAACGACCGAGGCGCGGGGGAAGTAGTGGTTGCCTTCCACCACGACGGTGTCGTCGGAGGAGGCGATGACGGTGCCGTTCCAGGTTGCTGTGGTCATGCTCCCGACAACCGCGTCGACCCGGCCGGCATGCCCGGTCAGACCGAGGGCGTCGCACCGACTCGGCGCGACGCCCTCGGCAAACGGCTGGCGGCCCCCCGACCACCAGTCGCCTGACGGCGAATCCTGGGCCAGGGACCGGCCCGCGTCCAGCCGACCGGTCAGCCGCCAGGTCCGACGCCCTGCGCACGCTGCAGATCCTTGCCCTCGGTGCGCAGCGATGGGGCGATCATGACCTCGACCTTCTGGAACTCCTTGATCGAGCTGTAGCCGGTCATCGCCATCGCGCGGCGCAGGCCGCCGAACAGATTCGTCGTGCCGTCGTCAGTGACCGCTGGGCCCAGCAGCACCTGTTCGAGGCTGCCGACCTCGTCGACCCGCACCCTGGTGCCGCGCGGTAGCACCGGGTGGTGCGAGGCATGCCCCCAGTGCCAGCCGTGGCCGGGTGCCTCGCTGGCGCGCGCAAGCGGGCTGCCCATCATCACCGCGTCGGCGCCCATCGCGATGGCCTTCGCGACATCGCCGCCGGTGCGCATCCCGCCGTCGGCGATGACATGCACGTAGCGGCCACCGCTCTCGTCGAGGTAGTCGCGGCGGGCGCCGGCCGCGTCGGCGATCGACGTCGCCATCGGCACCCCGAGACCGAGCACGGCCCGGGTGGTGTTGGCCTGCCCCGGGCCGACCCCGACAAGAATCCCGGCCGCGCCGGTCCGCATCAGGTGCAGGGCGGACTGGTAGGTCGCGCAGCCGCCGACGATGACCGGTACGTCCAGCTCGGCGATGAACCGCTTGAGGTTGAGCGGCTCGGACCGCGACGAGACGTGCTCGGCCGAGACGACCGTGCCCTGGATCACGAACAGGTCGACGCCTGCGTCGAGCACCGTCTGGGCGAACTGCACCGTGCGCTGCGGGGTGAGCGAGGCCGCGACCGTGACACCGGCGTCACGGATCTGCTTGACCCGCGCGGTGATCAGGTCGGGCTCGATCGGCTTGGCGTAGATCTCCCGCATCCGCGCGGTAGCCCGGTCCGCAGTCAGCTCGCCGATCTCGGCCAGCAGGGGCGCCGGGTCGGCGTACCGGGTCCACAGGCCTTCAAGGTTGAGCACGCCAAGGCCACCGAGGCGACCGATCGTCACCGCCGTGTCGGGGCTGACGACGCCGTCCATGGCACTCGCGACCAGCGGCAGCTCGAAGCGGTATGCGTCGATCTCCCAGGCCAGCGAGACGTCCTCGGGATCGCGGGTGCGGCGCGAGGGGACGATCGCGATGTCGTCGAAGCCGTAGGCGCGGCGACCGGTCTTGCCGATGCCGATCTCGATCTCAGGCACGCCTCAGAGGCCTTCGCGAGAGCTGTAGTTGGGCGCCTCGACCGTCATCTGGACGTCGTGCGGGTGGCTCTCCTTCAGGCCCGCCGCGGTAATCTGGATGAACGAGCCGCGCTCCTGCAGCTCGGGCACGGTGCGGGCCCCGACATAGAACATCGACTGGCGCAGGCCGCCGACGAGCTGGTGGGCCACCGCCGACAGCGGCCCGCGATACGGCACCTGCCCCTCGATGCCCTCGGGGATCAGCAGGTCGTCCGAACCGACGTCGCCCTGGAAGTAGCGGTCCTTGGAGAACGACCGCTCAG
>JAYUMN010000427.1:0-1816 GCA_043762595.1 Frankiales bacterium | reverse complement strand
CTCGACGAGCCGAAGTGCCGCGAGCGCGTCCTCGGACCTGACCCATACTTCGCCACCGGGCGACTGGTAGCACCCATCGAAGCGTTGAAGTAGCAGCCGCTCGAACCGCCCCACGTCGCCGCTCACGATCGGAGGCTAATGCTTGATAGCCCCGCTCGGGAGCGGCACTATCCTTCTCGCGTGTTAGACGCCGCCGCAGCGCCAGTCGAGGAAGAACTCTCGGACGACGAGCGCCGCATACTGCGGTGCCGACTTACGGAATGGGGCGGCCCGGCTCACGCCACCGAGAAACTCGTGAAGTCCCTGGGCTTCGATGACCTCGCACACTCCGACGTAGAGCGAAAGCTTCTGCGGCAGGCCAACACCAACGGCGTGGGGTCATTCACATACACCGCTCGGGCGGCGGATCTAGCGGGCAACGTTACGGCCCAGACGATCATCTACCACGTCGTGTACGCCTGGAACGGCTTCGCGCAGCCGGTGAACGACACCGCCCACCCGGTCGGTTCCGCCACAAGCGTCTTCAAGGCCGGCAGCACAGTCCCGCTGCGCTACTCGCTGGCCAACGCGCAGGGGCAAGTCGTTGTACCGACGACAGCTCCCATCTGGGTCATGCCAGTCCAAGGCGGCGCGATCTCCACACCGGTCAATGAGTAGGTGTACTCCGACGCAGCCGACAGCGGGCAGGTGTACCGAGCCACCGGCAGCACTTGGAACTACAACTGGTTTACCAAGGGCTTGGGCAGCGCGTGGTGGCGGGTTGGGGTTTCGCCACGATGATGGCACTACACACTACGTGACCGTCGGGCTGCAATAGGCACACCAGCATGCAGGCGACGACTGGCTCCGGCTGAATTCGGGGAGCGGGTTGCGTCGCCGCTTGACGGTGGCCGCAAACCCGGTGCCGTCCGCCGCCAGCAGGGCGTGGACCACTGCCCTGTGGCCAAGAGCAGTCGACGCCCACGGTCACGGGAGATCTCGAACTCCTGACCGATCTGCTCCAGCCCACACCAACAGCCGGCGTGTTGTCGACCTCGTCAGCCCGAGCTGATCCGCGATCTTCTGAACCGACCGTCCGGCGTTGTACGGGGCAGCCGCCTGGTCGATCTGCTCCGGCTGCCACACCCGCCGCCGAGTGGCTGCGGGAGAGGCCGTCGCTACTTATGGCCGGTACCGCTCGCTCCGCCGTTGCGCGCCAGCTCCCGCGAGACCGACGACGGTCAGCCGCCCTTTCCGGTCGCTGTTGGCGGGGCCTGGTGTTTTACCTGAAGGGCACGGTGATGGGGGTGACCAGCGGGGTGTAGACGGCGAAGAAGTCCCGGTCGTCGGGCACGAGGTAGCGGGCGGCCTTCTGCTGGTAATTCGGGACCACCTTGTCGGCCAGGATCTTGGGCGTGTGTCGGTAGGTGATCAGGCTCGGCCACTCAGGGTTGATGTCGAACTGCATGGCCTTCAGCGCCCCAGCGTGTCGTAGCAACCTGGCAAGCGACTGGACTGTCTGACCGTCCGCGGCAGCGTAGATCAGGTTGCCGTGGGCGTCGATCCCGACGCCGGTGCGCCAGACCCGCACGGCGTGGCCCAGCGTCGCGCCCCACTGGCGGCTGTCATCCAGGTGGGGGTTGAGCTGCTTGTCCCACAAGATCGGGGGCAGGCTCTGGCGGGTGAAGGCGTACCGCGGTCCGGCCTCGCGCCCGCCGCGCCAGATGATGATGTCCACTCGCCCGTCGCGGTATCCGACGAGCGTGGCCAGGCCGTCCTTCATCGGCTCGTTGGTCAGGCCGTTGTCCGAGGAGCCGTTGAGTCCGTCGGAGTAGAT
>JAYUMN010000426.1:0-4749 GCA_043762595.1 Frankiales bacterium | reverse complement strand
GCGCTGCTGGTGCTGCTGTCGGTGGCCGCACTGCTTGCCGCGTTGCAGCTCGGGGGCAGATGGTTCCCACCGAGCTACCAGGTGCTTCCGCTGCTCGGGGGGGCGCTGCTGCTGGGCCGGCGGGCCTTCCTGCGTCTGTGCGTCGTGGTCGCCGCGGCGACGGCTGGCTTTTTCCTGTTGATGCCGAGCTCCCGCTCCGCCGCACCCGGGGCGATCGTCGTCATTGCGGCAACCGCGCTGGTGGCCTACGAGCTCGCCCGGTCCAGCGAGGAGACCGGCCTGGGGAGGTTGCGCGGCAACTCGGTGCTGCTCGAGTTGCGAGAGCGGCTGGTGCAGCAGGGGCAGTTGCCCGAGTTGCCAGCCGGCTGGAATGTCGATGCGATCGTCAAACCGGCCGGCGGCGGTCCATTCGCCGGCGACTTCGTGGTGGGCGCGCTGACCGGTGACGGCCAGTGCTTCGAGGTGTCACTGGTCGACGTCTCTGGCAAGGGCGTGGATGCGGGGACCCGTGCGCTGCTGCTGTCCGGTGCCCTCGGCGGGCTGCTTGGCTCGCAGTCGCCCGAGCACTTCCTGTCGGCCGCCAACGCCTACCTGGTCCGTCAGGAGTGGGACGAAGGGTTCGCCACCGCTGTGCACCTCGTCGTCGACCTGTTCGACGGCCGCTACTCCGTTGAATCGGCCGGCCACCCGCCGGTCGCGCATTTCGATGCCGGCAGCGGCCGGTGGGGCCTCGTCGACGCCCACGGCCTGGCGCTCGGTCTGCTCCCAGACGTGACGTACGTCGGGTCCGGCGGCGTCCTGCGGCCTGGGGATGCGCTGCTGCTCTACACCGACGGCCTCGTCGAGGTGCCCGGCCGTGACCTGTCGGTCGGGATCGACAAGTTGCTCGGCGAAGCCGAGCGCCTTGTGCAGAGAGGCTTCGCCGGGGGCGGCCCGCTGCTGGTCAACCGGGTCGCCGCCGGCAGCAGCGACGACCGCGGCCTGGTGCTGCTCTGGCGGGACCGGTAGACCGACTGCCCAACCTGTCTGACCGCGGCCGGCCCGGTGATCTGCCGCAGCAACCAACCGACAACGCCAGCTCACCGAGCGGCTGACCCAGCGATAGTCCCGTCGGCCCGTCGGGTTGCCCGCCGTCGGTCCGCACGTTGCCTGACTTGGTACCTGATCGGGTGGTCATTGCGGCCGACGCTTCAGATCGTCGCGGCAGTTCCGATGGTTTTGTTGTCCGCCACTCGGCGGCCCCGCCGCTGCCCCACTTGACGCAGCCAGATGTGAAAAGGATCGCCATGTCCAGCACGAGCGCCCAGTCCCCGCGCCACCGTCGCTTCACCCCGGCCGCCGTGCTCGCCGGCGCGGTTGGCAGCGTCGCCCTGGCCGCGTCGATGACCGGCACCCTGTCGGCGTTCACCGCCAGCATCAACAACACCGTCAACACCGCCGCCGCCGGCACCCTGATCATGCAGGAGCAGAACGCCACCGGGTCGGTGACCTGCAACAGCACCGACCTCGGCACGATCAGCACCAACGCCGCGACGTGCGCGACGATCAACAAATACGGCGGCAGCACCACGATGGTGCCCGGCGTCCCGATCAACACCACCATCTCGATCAAGAACACCGGGACGATTGCGGCCAACACCTTCACGCTGACCCCGACGGCCTGCACGCAGACGAACAACGGGACGCCGAACGGCAGCGCCATCGATTTCTGCACCCAGCTCTCGGTGATCATCAAATCCGGTACCACCACGATCTTCAGCGGCACCGCCGCCGGCCTCGCGACGGCCGGCCTTGTCACCCTGCCCGCAGCGATCTCCCCGGTCGCACCCGGCACCACCGTGCCGATCACCTTCACCACCACGCTGGCCCCGACCGCAGGCAACACCTATCAGGGCCTCGGCGCCTCGCAGGGCCTGACCTGGACCTTCACCAGCTAGTCGGCCGCCCGTAGCCCGCTCCGGACCGGAGGATGACGTTGACCGCGAGCGACACCCGCGCGCCCGGCCAGGACCTGAGCCCGCAGCCGCGGACCCGGATCCTGGCTGGGCGATTGCTCGCCGCGCTCCTGTTGGCCGTTGTGCTGGGCGCTGCGGCGTTCCGCTCGACGGGGGGCCGATGGTTGATGGTCACCACCTCGTCCATGGGGGCGGCGGCGCCGGTCGGGACGCTGTTGCTGACCCGGCCGATCAGCGCCGGTCAGGTCCGGATCGGCGAGATCATCGCCTTCCACCCACCCAGCGGGCCCAGCCGGAGTTTCTCTCACCGGGTGATCGGCATCGGACCGGATGGGGGATTGCAGACCAAGGGCGACCTGAATGGCGCCACCGACCCCTGGACGCTGCACGACAGCGACCTCACCGGCCGGGTGGTCCTGCGGGGCTGGGGGCTGGGCTGGCTGCTCCGAGCCCTGCCGCTGCTGATCGTCGGGATGGGCACGGTGTGGCTGGCGACCCGGCGACGCCCACCCCACCGGTGGCACCTGCCGGCCCGGCTGCTCGGCGGATCGTTGCTGTTCGCCGTTGCCGGAGTCCTGCTCAAGCCGTTCGTGGCGATGAGCGTGATCACCACCGCGAGTACGGGCGGTGGGACAACGCTGAGCGTCGTGTCGACTGGGCTGCTCCCGGTGCGGGTCCGGGCCAGCGGCGGGGACCATGTGGACCTGATGAGCGGCCAGCTGGGCGCCATCACCGCCCGGTCGCCGCACCCCGGCGCGGCCTACCACCTGAGCGTCGGCCCGCACATGCCGCTGCTGTGGTGGCTCGCTGTCGGCCTGATCTGCGTGATCCCGCTGGGGCTCGGACTCATCCTCACCCCTCGGCCCAGCACGACTGATGAGCTGCCATCGCAGCCGGCCGACCCGCGACGCCTGGCCCCGACGTCGTGACCGCACCCCTACCCTGCCGCCGGCCCTCGGCATGGCTGCGCCGTCACGCGGCGGTCCTCGTCGTGTCGGCGCTCGGCCTGAGCAGCCTCAGCGTCACCCCGGCCTCGCTGGCCGCCGGCTCGTTCACCGCGAGCATCAACAACTCCACGAACACCGTCGCCTCGGCGACGCTTGCTGCGCCGACGTCATTGACGGTGAGCGGCTCGGTCAACCTGGCCTGGACGGCCACCACGTCCTCCTACGCCAGCGGCACCAGAATCTTCCGGTCCACGACCAGTGGTGGCCCGTACGTCCAAATCGCCCTGGTCGCCGGCCTGTCGACCACCAGCTATACCGACTCGCCGGGCACTGGGGTCTCTTACTACGTCGTGGTCGCTTCCTACGACGCCAACGGTGCGAACTGGACGAGCGTCAACAGCAACGAAGTGCGCTACGCCGCCGCCTGTTCGACCCCCGGTACGGTCACTGTCACTGCGGATCTGGACACCGACACCGAAAGCTCAAAACCGACCACTGCGTTCGGCGCGGCCCTCACGGCCCGCACAGACCTGAACCGGATTAACTACGCCTACATCCACTTCCCGCTGGCTGCCCTGGCGACCGGCTGTCGCGTCACCTTCGCACAGTTGCAGGTGACCTATACGAGCGTGGCCGGCAGCACGCCGACCGTCTCGGTCTACACCGCAGCCGGCCCGTGGACCGAGGCCACGACGTGGAACACCCAACCCGCCGTGACCGGCAGCCCAACGACCGCAATGCCGACCGCTGTGGGGGCCTTCACCTGGCTGGTGACCAGTCAGGTCCAGGCGCTGTACGTCGGCACCAATAACGGCTTCGAGCTCCAGCCCGGTGGGAGCAACGGCCCGGACACCTTCGCCACCCGGGAGACCCTGCTGACCCCGGTTTCCGTCGAGGCGCTGACGGTCACCTTCGGCTGAGCGGCCGACACCCCGACGCCGGCGTCACAACGACGAGTGTGCTGTCAGCCTGGCAACGGGTCGGCGGGTCGGGTCGAGCTCGGCTGCGTCGTCCCGGAGGCGGTGCACCAGCTCGACGTACTGCTCGCGATGAAGAAGCAGCTGCCCGAGGGCGGTGAGATGCGGGGACGCCTGCTGGGTGTCCAGCAGCACGACGCCGGCTGCGAGCAGCCGAGCACACAGGTCGACCAGGGCGACCTTGGAGGCATCCCGCTCGGCGAAAAACATCGACTCACCGGAGAACACCCGCCCGGTCAGGACGCCGTACAGGCCGCCGACGAGCCGGTCGCCGTCCCACACCTCCAGGCTGTGGGCGCCGCCGGCGGCATGCAGCGCGAGGTAGGCGGCGGTCATCTGGGGGCTGATCCAGGTCTCGTGCCTGGCCGCGCAGCCGGCGATCACCTGCCCAAATGCCGCGTCGACCGTCGTCTCCCAACCGCTGCCGCGCAACCGCTGCCGCAGCGAGCGTGGGACGGTGACCGAGTGGGTGAGCAGTACGGCGCGTGGATCCGGCGAGCACCACGGCACCAGCGGCCCGGTGGGCGGCGTTCCGGGCAGCAACGGCACCGCCCCGCGGCGGGCCAGTCGGCGGGCGGACCGCTCGAGTGACCGCTCGTGCCGACCAGAGGCCGGCCACGGGAAACAGCCGGCCCGGTAGGCCGCGACGAGCGTCGGTGGGTCAAGCACGCCCCCGAGGGCGATCAACTCGCGCGGCGCACCGACCACATCGAGGTCCGCAAAGTCGCTCACCCAGCGGTCCGGCGCACCCGGCGAGCCTAGGTCAGGCGTTGGCGGCGAAAGCCTCCGACCAGGGCGCGAGCACCGAGCGGACCTCGGGCCATGGCTCGGCCACCTGTTCGCACCGGCAGGTGGCCTGCGAGCAGGTCG
>JAYUMN010000425.1:0-1699 GCA_043762595.1 Frankiales bacterium | reverse complement strand
TCCCGGTCCGGCGCGACCTGGGTTATCGACCCGATCGACGGCACCGTCAACTTCCTCTACGGCATCCCGCAGTGGGCGGTGTCGATCGGGGTCGAGGTGGCCGGGGCCGCGGTGGTCGGGGTGGTCTTCGACCCCTCCAAGGGCGAGCTGTGGCAGGGCGTCCGGGGCGGCGGATCGGTGGTCGACGGCGTGTCCCTGCGCTGCTCCGACGTTGAGGACCTGGGCCAGGCGCTCGTCTGCACCGGCTTCGGGTACGACGAGCGGCGGCGGGCCGCGCAGGCCCGGCTGCTTCCCGCCCTACTGCCCGTGGTCCGTGACATCCGCCGGTTCGGCGCGGGCGCACTTGATCTCTGCGCGGTGGCCGCCGGTCGGGCCGACGCCTACTTCGAGCAGGGGCTCTCGCCGTGGGACCTGTCGGCGGGGGCGCTCATCGCCCGCGAGGCCGGCGCGCTCGTCACGGGGCTGCGGGGGCGCGGCCCGGGCTACGACATGGTGCTGGCGGCCGGCGCCGGCGTGCATGGACTCCTGCACGCGTTGCTGGTCGCACATGACGCTGACGCCGACCCGCTCGCTCCCGGGCGCGGGTGACGATCGCCCCGGACGTCGCCGCGCTGCTCGCCGACGAAGCCCTCCTCGGGTTGCCGGCGCTGTCGTCCCTGTCGCCCGCTGCGGCCAGGGCTCAGGACGCCTGGCTGCAGCAGCGGCGCCGAGCTGGGATCGCCGTGCCGCAGGTGTCTTCCGCGGAAGACATGACGCTCGCCGGAGTCCCGGTCCGGGTGGTCACGCCTTTGGGGGACGGGCCCCTACCGGTGGTGCTGCATATCCACGGTGGCGGGTGGGTACTCGGCTCACCGGAGACCTACCTGCTCGTGGTGCGCCGGCTGGCGATCGGCGTCGGAGCGGTGGTGGTCGACATCGACTACCGGCTGGCGCCGGAGCACCCGTTCCCCGCCGGGCTGGATGACTGCTGGGCGGTGCTGCAGGAGGTCGCCGCATGGGGACGGCCGGTCGCCGTCGCCGGAGACAGCGGGGGAGCGGCGATTGCTGCCGCTCTGACGTTCCGGGTCCGGGACGCCGGGCTGCGGCTCGCCGGTCAGTTGCTGGTCTACCCCTCGGTGTCGCTGGTGCAGGCCTGGCCGTCGTGGCGCGAGTTCCGGTCCGGCGCCGGGCTGGACGCTGCCGACTCGCGCTGGTTCGCGGACTGCTGGGTGCCTCGCATCGCCGACCGAGGAAGGCCGCTGGTCTCGCCGTACGAGGTGACGTCCTTAGTCGGCGTGCCACCCGCGGTGGTGGCGGTCGCGGAGGTCGATCCGTTGCGTGATGGTGGTCTTGCGTACGCCGAGCGACTGCGGGCTGAGGGGGTGGCGACGACAGTAGTGATCGCGACAGGGCAGGTGCACGGCTACCTGACGATGCCAGGGCTGGTGGGTGCTGAGCGGGCGGTCGTCGCGGCGCACGCGGCGCTGCGGACGCTGTTGCGCTGAGGGTTATCCACAGGACTGGGGCGCGGTCGGTCGACGCTTTGTACCCTCCAGTCATGGGCAGGCGATCGGTGCCGACGGGGGTGGTGCTCGTCCTCGTTGTGGCTGGGTGCAGCGGGCCGGGGTCGGCCAAGCCCAAGGTGCTGCCGCCGGTGCCAAGTGCGACGGCGGTTGCCAGTGTTTCGCCAACGGCGTCGGCTATGCCGGTGGTGGTGCCG
>JAYUMN010000424.1:0-11980 GCA_043762595.1 Frankiales bacterium | reverse complement strand
GTCGCGCGCCGGGCGCACCGGCCGGGCGCGGCTGGAACATCCCCGGGCCGGGCCGTGGACCGCCGGCTGCCGGCCGGGGCTGGAACATGCCCGGGCCGGGGCGGGGACCGGCCGGTCCCGAGGCGCCGGGCGCGGGGCGGGGGGCCGCGGGGCGGGGCGGCATGCCCGGGGTGCCGGCTGCAGGGCGGGCCGGCATCCCGGCTGGTGAGCCAGGACGCGGCGGCAGGCCAGGGGCGGGCGCCGCACTGGGCCGCGGGGCGGCCGGGCGGGGCGGCATGCCGGGTGTGCCGTCGGCCGGCGAGGTGAACGGATTGTTGCCGGGCCTGGGGCCGGGGGTGGGCCGGGCCGGCAGGCCCTGGCCGGGCGTCGGTACGGGGACGCCACCGGCGGGTGCGACCGGGCCCGGAGCGGGGACCACGGGCCGCTCGACTGTCGGCGCAGGCACACTCGGCGGAGCCGCGGGCGTGAGGACGGCAGCAGCCGGTGCACTCGCGGGGGGACGGGGGGCGGCGGGAGCAGCCGCGGCGACCGCGGCTGGGAAGGCCTCCCGCAGCTTGCGGGCGACCGGGGCCTCAATGGTCGAGGAGGCGCTCTTCACGAACTCGCCGTGCTCCTTGAGCCAGGTAAGGACGTTCTTGCTTTCGAGACCGAGCTCTTTCGCGAGCTCGTGGACGCGGGCTTTGCCGGGCACTGGACTCCTTCTCAGGCCGGGTCGGTCCCTGGCCTCGGTGCTACTGCATGGGCGTGCTGCTCATCGGTGCTGGCTCATCGAGGGCTCATGTGCGCTGCTCGACCTGCTCTCTGGTGGACGGCTGGAGACCTGCGACGTGCTCCCGCACCAGCCCGACATCGAGCGGCCCCGGGGCTCGAAGGGCCCGCGGGAACGCTCTGCGCCGCTCGGCGAGGTCGACGCACACCGGGTCGGGGTGCACGCTCGCACCCCGGCCCGGTAGGCGTCCGGCGGGATCGACGGTGAGGACACCGGCGGTCACGACGACGCGCAGCAGGGTGGACTTCGCCGCGCGAACCCGGCAACCCACGCAGGTGCGCACCGGGCTCGAAAGACGAGCCATGGCAAAGTCTAGCGCTCCGCCGGGCGATGCTCGACGCCTCACTGCGCCGGCTGGCCCTCTGTGTCGCTGTGGATGTCGATCCGCCAGCCGGTCAGCCGCGCCGCGAGCCGGGCGTTCTGGCCCTCCTTGCCGATGGCGAGCGACAGCTTGAAGTCCGGGACGACCACCCGCGCCGAGCGGTTGAGCAGGTCGACGACCTCGACCGACACGACGGTCGCCGGTGACAGTGCCTCGCCGACGAAGCGCGCGGGATCCTCGTGCCAGTCGATGATGTCGATCTTCTCCCCGTGCAGTTCGTGCTGCACCGCCCGGACCCGCGAGCCCTGCGGCCCGATGCAGGCCCCCTTGGCGTTCAGCCCGGCGACCTTGGTGCGTACGGCGATCTTGGTCCGGTGGCCAGCCTCGCGGGCCAGCGCGACGATCTCGACAGTGCCGTCGGCGACCTCGGGGACCTCCATCGCGAACAGCCCCCGGACGAGATCGGGGTGCGTCCTCGACACGGTGACCTGGGCGCCGCGCTGACCACGGCTGATGCCGACGATCCGGCACTTGAGCCGGCTGCCGTGGTCGTAGACCTCGCCGGGTACCTGCTCGTTGGGCGGCAGGGTGGCCTCCAGGGAGTCCTCCCGGGCGCCCAGCTTGACCATCACGTTGCGGTTGACCGGGGCGCCCGGCCGCTGACCGGCCTGCTGGATGATTCCGGACACCAGATCGCCCTCCCGCCCGGCGTACTCGCCGTAGGACACGTCGTTCTCAGCCTCGCGCAGCCGCTGCAGAATGACCTGCTTGGCGGTCATCGTGGCGATCCGGCCGAAGCCCGCGGGGGTGTCGTCCCATTCCCGGGCGATGGCGCCGTCGTCGCCGAGCTCCTGGGCGAGCACGACGACGTCACCGCTCTTGCGGTCCAGCTCGACCCGGGCGTGCGCCGACGCACCCTCGGTGTGCCGATAGGCGGTCAGCAGAGCCGTCTCGATGGCCTCGACCAACAGGTCCAGGCTGATGTCCTTGGCGCGCTCCAGACTCCGCAGCGCGGCCATGTCGATGTTCACGGGGCCTCCTGTTCCAGCGCGTCGTCCTCATCTGCGGTCGGCTCGGCCCGATGGGCGAACTCGACCTGCACCGCGCCACGCTCCACCTCGGCGAGCAACAGCGTGCGGATCGCACCCGACTTATCCGCAAGGCCCAGCTGCACCTGGACGTCATCAGCCTGCAGCACCCGGCCGGTCACCGCGCTGCCCTCGGTAAGGGTCGCGGTAACCAGGCGGCCGACATTGCGCCGCCAGTGCCGCGGCTCGGTGAGCGGCCGGTCGACACCCGGCGAGCTCACCTCGAGGACGTAGGCACCGGCCAGCAGGTCCGGCTCGTCCTGCTCGGCGGCGTCGAGCACGGCCGACACCGCTCGGCTCACCTCGGCGACGTCGTCCAGGGTGCTGCCGCCGTCGCGATCGACGACGAGGCGGACGACCCGGCGCTTGCCGGCAGGGGACACGGCGAGGTCCTCGAGGTCGTGTCCGCTCGCCTGGACGGCCGGCGTCAGCAACTGGACGAGCTGGGCGCGGGACACGCTCATCGACCGCTCCCTCTGCTGTGATCTGGCTGGTGTTCTTGAGCTGCTGGGTGGGCCCACGGCAGAGTCCGAGCGTAGCCGCCCGGGCTGCGCCGTACGACGCGCCGAGGCGCCCCGCGTCCTACGGCATCCGGACGGGCGACCGGACCGAACACGTCGTGAGACACCCCGCGCCGCGACGACGGGACCGACGACAGCACCGAGGTGGAGTGTGGCCCGCATCTGCCTGCGTCTGACTGGGCTGCTGTGCGCGCTGGCGATCGGGGCAGCCGCATGTGGTGGCGGGCAGGCCGTCGACGGCGGCCCTTCACGAGGCGCCGAGCACGTCGGGGCGAGCTCGACCAAGGCGGTCGAGTTGCGGGCCGGCCTGACCTATCTGGCGGTCGAGGACGTCGACCTGGTCGGTCTGGCGGCAGATCAGGCCGCCGAAGGCCCGGTGCTGCCGGGCGAACTCCGGGCCCTGAACGACAACGCCGCGGAGATCTCGCAGGTCCTCAGCGACTCGCCGACGATCCAGGTGCTGCTGCGGTCCGTCGGCGCCCGCCGCCATGCCACCCTCCTTGCCCACGCTGCCGGCCGGCGCGCCCACGACCGGGCCGCCACCGCGGCGTCGGCAACGGCCCTCGACGAACAACTGACGTCGTTCGCGCAGTTGGTGCACGCATCGGCGGATTCGGTTGGCCTTGCCGAGTTGACTGCCGAGCTGCGTGGCGCGAGTTCGGGCCAGCTGGCCGCGGTGGACGCGGCCTTCGTGCATGCCCCGGAGGCCCCGGCGCTGCTGGCAGCCGCGGCCGCCCGGGCCAGCCGGACTGCGGCGTTGCTGGCCGCCGGACTGGCCGCGCACCTTGGGCTCGGAGCCACCACCGGACCTGCCGCCGAGGTGCGAGCCGGGCTCACCGCCCTGCTCATCGAACACGTCTACGGGGTCGCTGCGGTGACCGGATCCGGCGCCGGGCACGCGGCGGCGGTCCGCGAGCTCGACGCCGGCTCGATCACCCTGACCCGGTTGCTCGCCGGCGCACACCCCGAGGCGCAGGCGCCGCTGCTCGCCACCTGGCGCGAGCACATCGCCTTCTTCCAGCGGTACGCCGTCGCCGGGCCGCAGCACGATCGATCCGCCGCGGCCGCGGCTCGCCGGGGGCTGGACGGCGACCGCCGCTCGTTCGGAGCCAGTGTGCAGCAAGCGGTCCCAGCGCTGCCGGCCGAGACCGTGGCCAGCGAGCTGATCGGCCACGTCGCCACGCTGCTGACTGCGCTCGACGCCGTGGCCGCGGGCGACCCCGACGCACCCGTGGCGCTGCGGGCCGCGGCCGGGCCGATGCCCGGCGTCGCCGCCGTGCTCGCCAGCGGCATCACCGAGGACCGGCAGCTGCGCTGACAAGGTCCGCCCACCGGCCGCAACGCACCTCTGCAAGGCTGGCCGGGTGAGCTCCCGACCAACCCGGCGCGTCCTGCTGTCGGCCGGCGCCGTCGGGCTGGTTGCCGCCTGTACGCCGTCACACCGGCCGCCCAGCGCGAGCCGGCCGGCGCGCCCGGACCCCGACGTCGCCCTCACCGCTGCCGCCGTCGACCGGGAGCTCACCCTGCTCGCCGCCTACGATGCCGCGCTGGCCGCGACGCCCGCCTTGGCGAGCCGACTGGCACCACTGCGCTCCGAGCACGCCGAGCACCTGATGGCCCTGCGCGCCGGCCCAGCTCCCGTCGGCAGTGCCGCAACCAGCCCGACCCCGGTGACACGCACGTCCCTGCGCGCCGCCGAGCTGGCCGCCGCCGCCGCCCACGCCGCAGCGGCCGTCACCGCGTCTGACCGGCTGGCCGCGGTCCTGGCCTCACTCGCCGCGTCGGAGGCGTCCCACCAGGTCGCACTCGGGTGAGCCCCTCGACGCTGCTCGCTGCCGTCCTCGAGGCCGAGCACGCCGCCATCTATGGCTACGGCCTGCTCGGCGCCCACCTCGACGACGCGACGCGGCGCACCGCCTTGGCCGCCTTCGATGCCCATCGCGCGCGCCGCGACGACCTGCTGGCCCGCCTGGGCGCAGGCGCGCCGGCCACTGGTGCGTCGTACGACGTGGCGGTGCACTCCCCCACCGAGGCGCTGGTCCTTGCGGTGGCACTCGAGGAGGGAGTCGGGGTGCGGTGGCTCGACCTAGTCGGCGGAACCGCCGACCAGGCGCTGCGGCTGCTCGGCGTCGGAGGGCTGCAGGAGACGGCGGTACGTGCGGCGCACTGGCGACGGCTGCGCGGCACTGGCCCGGTGACCGTCGCGTTCCCCGGCCGTCGCTGACCCCCACACCGGCCCCCCGGCGTTGGGCCCAGCCCCGGAGCACAGACGGCGGCGACCGGCAGGTGAGGGGCAGCAGGGCGGGGGCAGCAGGGCGGGGGCGGCAGGGGTGGGGCAGGGCATCCGCGCCGACTGGTCAGCTCCGGACGTCGGCCACGACAGCCGCAACAGCCTGCTCGACCGGCACGTCGCGGGCGGTGCCGGCCAGCCGGTCGCGCAACTCGACCACCCCGCCGGCCAGACCCTTGCCGACGACCAGGATGCTCGGGATGCCGAGCAGCTCGGCGTCTTTGAAGGCGACGCCCGGCGAGCCGCCCCGGTCGTCGAGCAGCACCTCCAGTCCCTGCCCCTCCAGCTCGGCCGCGATCCGCGCCCCAACCGCCCCCTGCTCGCCCTTACCGGCCACGACGATGTGCACGTCTGCCGGCGCCACCGAGCGCGGCCAGATCAGGCCTTTCTCGTCGTGGGACTGCTCGGCGATGGCGGCGATCGCCCGGGACACACCGATGCCGTACGAGCCCATCGTCACGCGTACCGGCTTGCCCTGCGGCCCAAGCACGTCGACGGCGAAGGCATCGGTGTATTTCTGGCCGAGCTGGAAGATGTGGCCGATCTCGATACCGCGGTCGATCCGCAGCGCGGCGCCGCAGCGAGGGCATGGGTCGCCGGCGCGCACCTCCGCGGCCGGGATGACTCCGGCCGGCTCGAAGTCTCGACCGAGCACGACGTTGCGAGCGTGCTTGCCGACGACGTTGGCGCCGGTGACCCACGCCGAACCGCGCACCACCATCGGGTCCACGAGGTAGCGCACCGCCAGCCCCTGCGGCCCGATGTAGCCGCGGACGAGCTCGGGGTGGCCGACGAAGTCCTCGAACGGCAGCACCTCGGCCGGCACCAGGTTGGCCTCGAGTCGCTTCATGTCGATGTCGCGGTCGCCCGGCACGCCGACGATCAGCGGCTCGGTGCGCCCGTCGGGGTGGCGCAACGTCACGACGACGTTCTTGAGCGTCTGGCCGGGCGACACGCCCAGCAGGGCGCAGAGCGAGTCGATCGTCGGCGTGTCCGGCGTGTCCACGACCTCGAGCGGCGGCTGCGCCTGCGGGTCGTGCACCGGCAGCGCGCTCGTCTCGACCGCCTCGACGTTGGCGGCGTAATCGCAGGTGGTGCAGCTGACGAACGCGTCCTCCCCGGTCGGTGTGACGGCGAGGAACTCCTCCGACGCGCTGCCGCCCATGGCGCCGCTGACCGCCGACACGATCCGGTAGTCCATCCCGAGCCGCTCGAACGTCCGGACGTAGGCCTCCCGATGAGCGTCATAGGACGCCTGCAGGCCCTGCTCGTCAAGGTCGAAGGAGTAGCTGTCCTTCATCACGAACTCGCGTCCACGCAGGATGCCGGCGCGCGGTCGGGCTTCGTCGCGGTACTTCGTCTGCACCTGGTAGAGCACAACCGGCAGGTCCTTGTACGACGTGCACTCGCCCTTGACCATGAGGGTGAACAGCTCCTCGTGGGTGGGGCCAAGCAGGTAGTCGCCCCCCTTACGGTCCTTGAGCCGGAAGATCCCGTCGCCGTACTCTGTCCAGCGGCCGCTTTTCTCATACGGCTCGCGCGGGATGAGCGCGGGGAACAGCACCTCCTGGCCGCCGATCCGGTCCATCTCCTGGCGCACGATGCGGCCGACCCGCTCGAGCATCCGGACGCCGAGCGGCAGCCAGGAGTAGATGCCAGGCGCGACGCGGCGGACGTAGCCAGCCCGCACGAGCAGCCG
The DNA here is from genome assembly GCA_043762595.1 of Frankiales bacterium. Lineage (GTDB taxonomy): Bacteria > Actinomycetota > Actinomycetes > Mycobacteriales > SCTD01 > JAYSQK01. Next base: position 5,291 of record JAYUMN010000424.1, on the reverse strand, counting down.
GTGGCTCGGGACCTCCGCGTCCGCCGGATCCTCGCGCAGGGTGCGCAGAAATAGGGTGGACATGCGCAGCACGGTGGCTCCTCGCGATCGGGAGAGGCAGCCTATGCCGCGACGTCCAGTCGTCCGGGCGGATCTAGGCTGGCTGGCGTGCTGGTCCTGCTCCCGCCATCGGAGGGTAAGGCAGCTGGCGGCGACGGCCCGCCGCTCGACCTGGGTGCCCTGTCGCACCCCCGCCTCACACCGGTCCGAGCCCTCCTGGTCGAGGCCGTCGAGCAGCTCGCCCGCACCCGCCCCGAGCAGCTCCGGACCGCGCTGGGGCTCTCCCCCGGCCAGTCCGCTCTGCTGGCCGGCAACGCCGCGTTACAGACGAGCCCGACCCGGCCGACGCTGGCCCGCTACACCGGGGTTGTCTACGACAACCTCGGCTACGCCTCGATGGGTGGTGCGACCCGCCGGCGGGCGAACCACTGCCTGGCGGTGGCCAGTGCGCTGTTCGGGTTGCTCCGGCCGGCTGACCTCGTCCCGGCGTACCGGCTCTCAGGTGGGACCACGCTGCCGGGGCTCGGGACGCTCCCGCCGCTGTGGCGACCGGGGCTGGAAGCCGAGCTGGCCGGGGTCAGGGGGCTCGTCATCGACCTGCGGTCCGGCGCCTACGCGGCGCTGGCGCGGGCGCCGGGGGCGGTCCAGGTGCGGGTACTGCGCGATCGGGACGGCCGCCGGACGGTCGTCAGCCACGACAACAAATGGACCAAAGGGCTGCTCGCAAGGGCGCTGTGCGAGCACGGAGCGCGTACGGTCGCCGACGTGGCCGAGGTCGGCCGCACCGTGTGCGACGCCGTCGAAATCGACGGTCGGCGGCTCGACCTCGTGCTGTTCGGCCTCGCCTCAGCCCGCACCAGCCAGGAGTTCAGATGACCCGAACGGTCCGTGAACGACTGCGCGCGGGCGCGCCGCTCGCCAGCATCTCGCCAGCCAGCAGCCCGGGCGTGAAGGGCGAGAAGCAGGCCGTGGAGCAGACGGCGGCCCTCGCGCCGACCCTCGCGGACCTGCAGGAGCAGCTGTTCGCAACCGGCAAGACCGGGTCCGCGCAGCGGGTGCTGCTGGTGCTGCAGTCGATGGACGCCGGCGGCAAAGACGGTGCCGTCAAGCACGTCGTCGGGCAGATGAACCCGGCCGGGCTGTCGATCGTCAGCTTCGGGGCGCCGACCCAGGCTGAACGCAAGCACGACTTCCTATGGCGGATCCAGCAGCAGGTGCCGGCCCCGGGCCGGGTTGGGGTGTTCAACCGCAGCCACTACGAGGACGTGCTGATCGTCAAGGTGCACCAGCTCGTCGCGGCCGAGGAGCTCGAGTCCCGTTACGACCGGATCAACGCGTGGGAGGCCCAGCTCGCCGAGCAGGGCGTCGTACTCGTCAAGGTTTTCCTGCACCTGTCCTACGACGAGCAGAAGGCCCGACTGCTGGCTCGGCTCGACGACCCGACCAAGCACTGGAAGGTCGGCCCGGCGGACGTCACCGAGCGGGCCCGCTGGCAGGACTACCAGGCCGCGTACGCAGTGGCGCTCGAACGCTGCAACCCCGACGGCGCCCCCTGGTACGTCGTCCCGGCCGACCACAAGTGGTACCGCGACTGGGCGCTGACGCAGCTCCTCGTCGAGACGCTGACCGGTCTGCAGCTGCGCTGGCCGGAGCCCAAGGGGCTCGACTTGGCGGCAATACGGACCCAGCTGCTCGCCACCTGAGCGCCAGCTCAGACGGTCTCGGGGTAGAGCGAGTAGGTCGGGAAGTTGCCGAACAACTGTCCCTCGCCCTCGGTCACGGCCTGCACCAACAGATCGCCGCCGACGAACGCACCCTTCCAGGACGCCCCTTTGCCGCCGAAGACCTCCGCGCGGTCACCCCGGCTGCGCGGCGTGTTGATGCCGACCTTGAAGGCCTGCAGCTGCTCGGCGACCCGCGCCCCGAAGTCGGCGTCGTCGGTGGCGACCGAGGCCACCAGCGCACCGTTCGAGGCGTTCATCGCCGCGAGCAGCTCGGACTCGGTGTCGACGATGATGACCGAGTCGAGCGGGCCGAACGGCTCGGCGTGATGCAGCGACCAGTTGGTCGGCGGGTTGAGCACGCAGGCCGGGGCGGTGTAGGCGCTGGTGTCCTGGCCGGCCAGGAAGCGACCGTCGGCGACCTCCCCGCGGTAGAGCGGGATGCCCCCTCCGGCGACGGCCTCGGCGTAGCGATCGGCGAGCTCGGTGGCCTTGGTGGCGTGGATCACCGGGCCGAAGTCGAGGTCGGGCAGCGGGTCGAAAGACGTCTCCACAGCCAGCGGATGGCCGAAGCGGAGCTGCTGCACAACTGGCAGGTAGGCCTCCAGGAAGTCCGGGAAGAGCTCGCGCTGGACGACGTACCGCGGGTAGGCCGTGCAGCGCTGCTTGGCGTATTCGAAGCCCTTTTTCAGGTGTGCGGACAGCGCGTCCCAGCCGCTGAAGTCCCAGATCCCCCAGGCGTTGAGACCCTCCTGCTCGAGGAAGTGCCGCTTGCCGGTGTCGGCGAGAGTGGTCGCAGCCTTGCGACCGTTGGTGCGACCGCCGACAAAGGCGAGCGCGCCGATCTCGGGGGCGCTGATCAGGGCGTTGCCCAGCGACGAGCCGACGCCGGACAGCAAGGTGACGGGCAGCCCGCTGCGGCGCATGATCGCGTGCGCGAGCGTCAGGGTGTGGAAGCCGCCCTGCGACGGGGTCTTGGCGACGACGGCGTTGCCGGCCAGCGCCTGGACGAGCTCGGCGTGGACCTGCACCGACATTGGGTAGTTCCACGAGGCGATGTTGCTCACCGGGCCGGGCAGGGGCGTGCGTCCCTCGAGTTGCCGCTCGATCTCGCCGACGTACCAGTCGACGCCATCGAGGGCCCGGTCGACGTCGGCGCAGGCGAGCCGCCAGGGCTTGCCGATTTCCCAGACCAGGAGCAGGGCGAGGGCGTCGCGGTGCACCCGCATCTCGGCGACAGCGGCTGACACCCGGCGCTTGCGCTCGTCGAGATCGACGGCACCCCAGGCCTTGTGCTCGGCGGCGGCGTGGACCACCGCCGCGACGGCGTCGTCGTGATCGATCCGCGGCGGACCCTGGATCGGGGTCCCGTCAACCGGGGTGACGTGCTGCCCCGGTGTACCGCTGCGGCGCCACTCACCTCCGGCGAGGTTCAGGATCCGGTCGGCGTCGAAGGCCTCGGGTGCGGCGGCGCGCGCCATGGCGTAGACGTCGTTCCAGGACGTGCCGGGCTTGAGCGAGAGCGTCACGGGCAAAACCTTCCGGTCAGAACAGAATGCTGGCAAAGATACCGACCTGCCGGAAACCGACTTTCTCGTAGGACCGCCGGGCCGCCAGGTTGTAGTCGTTGACGTAGAGGCTGACCGTCGGCGAAATCCGCTCGCGGGCCTGCTGGACGACCGCGGCCATGCCGGTTGTGCCGATCCCCCGGCCACGCTGGTCAGGGTGGACCCAGACGCCCTGGACCTGGCAGACGCTGGCCGTGGCGGCGCCGACCTCGGCCTTGAACAGCACCGCGCCGTCCTGGATGCGGGCCCAGGCCCGGCCCTGCGCGACGAGCTCGGCGACCCGCTGGCGGTAGAGAGTTCCGCCGTCGGCGAGCAGTGGCGACACGCCCACCTCCTCGGTGAACATCGCCACGCACGCGGGCAAGAGCACGTCGAGCTCGTGCGACTCGACCAGCCGCACCTGCGGATCGGCCGGGACGAGCGGGTCGCTGTCGATCGCGAGCAGGGGTTGCGCGGCCCGGACATCGCGGGCCCAACCCCAGCTCGGGTGCAGCAGGTGCCACAGCTGGTCGACCGCCTCGGCTGGCCCGACGATCGAGGAACAGCGCCGACCCTGCCGACGGGCCCGGTCGGCGAAGGCCCGCACCGCCTCTGGGGCAGCCTGCACAGGCACCAGGTTGGCGCCGGCGTAGCAGGCCGCCGCGAGCCGGCCCCGCTCACCGAACCCCCAGACCTCCGCGCCCAGCCGCCAGGCATCAAGCCCGCCGAGCTCGATCCGGGAGGCGACGAAGACGTCGGCGACGGGGTCACGGGACAGCAGCGAGCGGAGCTCGACGAGGTCGCGACCGTCGAGAACCCGGGTCGACGACGTCCTGAGCACCGCGCGAGCCTAGGGCCTACTCAGGTCGTGACGGCAGGGATGCCGGACGGCCCGTCGTACGCCTCGGCGAGCAGCATGGCCTGCTCGATGAGCGTTTCCACGATCTGGTCCTCGGGGACGGTCTTGATGACCTCGCCCTTGACAAAGATCTGGCCCTTGCCGTTGCCCGAGGCGACGCCGAGGTCGGCCTCGCGCGCCTCCCCCGGGCCGTTGACGACGCAGCCCATCACGGCCACCCGCAGCGGCACAGTGAGCCCCTCCAGCCCGGCCTGGACCTTCTCGGCGAGGGTGTAGACGTCGACTTGGGCTCGGCCGCAGGAGGGGCAGGAGACGATCTCCAGGCCGCGCTGCTTGAGGTTGAGCGACTCCAGGATCGCCAGGCCGACCTTGACCTCCTCGACTGGGGGGGCCGACAGCGACACCCGAATCGTGTCGCCGATGCCGTCGGCCAGCAAGGCGCCGAACGCCACCGCCGACTTGATCGTGCCCTGGAAGGCCGGGCCGGCCTCGGTCACGCCGAGGTGCAGCGGGTAGTCGCACTGCTGGCTGAGCAGCCGGTAGGCCTGCACCATGATCACCGGATCGTTGTGCTTGACCGAGATCTTGATGTCGGTGAAATCGTGCTCCTCGAACAGCGAGCACTCCCACAGGGCCGACTCGACCAGCGCTTCCGGGGTGGCCTTGCCGTACTTCGCCATGATCCGTTTATCCAGGCTGCCAGCGTTGACGCCGATCCGGATCGGCGTGCCCGCCGCCTTGGCCGCCTTGGCGACATCGCCGACCTTGCCGTCGAACTCGCGGATGTTGCCCGGGTTGACCCGGACGGCCGCGCAGCCGGCGTCGATCGCGGCGTAGATGTACTTGCTCTGGAAGTGGATGTCGGCAATCACCGGGATCTGCGACTTGGCCACGATGGTCGCGAGGGCATCGGCGTCCACCGGGTCGGGTACGGCGACCCGGACGATCTGGCAGCCGGTCGCCGTCAGCGCCGCGATCTGCTGCAGTGTGGCGTTGATGTCGGCCGTCACCGTCGTGGTCATCGACTGGACGCTGATCGGCGCGCCACCACCGACGAGCACGCCGCCGACGTCGATCTGCCGGGTCTTCCGGCGCTCGCCGAGGCGGGCCGGGATCTCGGGCATG
>JAYUMN010000423.1:0-2434 GCA_043762595.1 Frankiales bacterium | reverse complement strand
CGAGTTCACGGTCCACGGCCGGCCCGAACGGCACGAATGGGCCGAGGTGCGACAGGCCCAGCATCGGCTCACCGATGGCGTGACGGCCTTCGCCGGTTCGCCGGTCTTGGGCTACCTGGAGGTCGCCTGGTTACGACGGCCCGGCAGGAGGCCTGCCGGGCCGTCGTACGCAGCTGCTGCCTAGGCGACCATGCCGTGCGGGTCGATGACGTACTTCTTGGCGGCGCCCTTGTCGAAGTCGGCGTAGCCCTGCGGGGCCTGGTCCAGCGTGATCGTGGTGGCGTTGACGGCCTTGGCGATCTGGACCTTGTCATGCAGGATCGCCTGCATCAGGCCGTGGTTGTACTTCATGACCGGGGTCTGCCCGGTAGTGAACGAGATCGACTTGGCCCAGCCGGTGCCCAGACTCAGCGACAGCGAGCCGACCTTGGCGGCCTCGTCGATCCCGCCCGGGTCCCCGGTGACGTAGAGCCCGGGGATACCGATCGAGCCACCCGCGGCGGTGACCTCCATCAGGGAGTTCAGCACCGTGGCCGGTGCCTCCTTGCCGGCACCCTCGCCGTGACCGCGGGCCTCGAACCCGACGGCGTCGACGGCAGCGTCGACCTCACGGACACCGAGGATTTGCTCGATCTGGTCCTGCGGCGAACCCTTGGAGATATCGACCGTCTCGCAGCCGAAGCTGCGGGCCTGCGCGAGCCGCTCCTCGTTGAGGTCGGCGACGATGACGACCGCAGCACCCAACAGTTGGGCGCTGACGGCAGCTGCCAGCCCCACCGGGCCGGCGCCGGCGACGTAGACGGTCGATCCCGGCTTGGTGCCAGCGGTGAAGGCGCCGTGGAAGCCGGTCGGGAAGATGTCCGAGAGCATGGTCAGGTCGAGGATCTTCTCCAACGCCTGGTCCCGGTCTGGGAACTTCAGCAGGTTCCAGTCGGCGTAGGGGACGGTGACGTACTCCGCCTGCCCGCCGACCCAGCCACCCATGTCGACATAGCCGTACGCCGCGCCGGGGCGGGCCGGATTGACGTTGAGACAGATGCCGGTTTTGCCCTCTTTGCAATTGCGGCAGCGGCCGCACGCGATGTTGAACGGCACCGAGCAGATGTCGCCAACCTTGATGAACTCGACGTCGGAACCGACTTCGGCAACCTCACCGAGGATCTCGTGGCCGAGCACCAGGTTCGGCGGGGCGGTTGTGCGGCCGCGGACCATGTGCTGGTCGCTGCCGCAGATGTTGGTCGTGACGATCTTCAGGATGACGCCGTGGTTGAGCTTGCGGCCGATATTGGCCGGGTTGACACCTGGACCGTCCTGCAGCTCGAGCTTTGGGTAGTCGATGTCCTGGACCTCGACCTTGCCCGGCGAGATGTATGCGACGCCTCTGTTGCCTGCCATGAGCTGCTGCCTCCGTCTGCTAAACGTGATCTGTGCTGCGGGCGGGCGCCCGTCAGTCCTGCTGCCAACCGCATTTCCTCGGTCGGCTCGTTATCGAAGTGACCCCACCGTCTCGCCCTGCGTCCCCTGCGGGGCCTCGCCGGGATCGTCGGCATCTCGCGGCCGAGCAACGAGGTCGTAGCTCAGTGCCGCTGCGAGCGCGCCAAGCAACGAGCCGATCACGTATGCGGGGTACTGACTCCAGGCCACGGAACCGCCGAACAGGCTCGCCGCAGCGTTGGGGCCGAGGGCGCGGGCCGGGTTCACCGCTGCCCCCGTCAGCGGCCCGAAGACCATCACCAGGGACGTCACGGATAGCCCGATGATCAGACCGGCCCAACCGGCCGGGGCGCGCTTGTCCACTGCGGTGCCCATGATCGCCAGGACAAGCAGATAGGTCGCCACCGCCTCGATCAGGATGGCCCGTGGATAGCCCACCCCAGCGCCGAAGCTGACCCCTCCGACGTTGCCGCGGTCAACCGCGAAGCGTCCGAAGGTGCCGACGATCAGGATCCCGCCAACGACCGAGCCGGCCAATTGCGCAGCCACGTAGGGACCGACGTCGCGCCACGGGAACCGCCCGGTCACCGCCAGCGAGACCGTCACCGCCGGGTTGATGTGCGCCCCAGATGTCGAGCCGAACGTGTAGATCACGATCGCGACGACGAGGCCGAACGACAATGCGATGACCCCGAGGCCGGCGTAGTCGACGGCCTTGCCGACCGTCAGCGCGGCCACCACCGACCCCGGCCCGAAGACGATCAGCAGTGCGGTTCCGATGAACTCAGCCGCGCACCGCCGGCCCAATGTGTTACCTGTCACATCCCCGTCGTGCACCCCACCGAGTGCCCCTAAACATGATCAGAACGGACTTTATGTACTGGCGGGTCTCCTACAGCAGGACCAGATCGTCGCGGTGCACGACCTCCCGGAGCCCGAGCTCCCGAGTGGAGCGGCCGAGCAGGCCGGGCAGCTCGGCCGCGTCGTACGCGACGAGGCC
>JAYUMN010000422.1:0-2062 GCA_043762595.1 Frankiales bacterium | reverse complement strand
TCGCGGGTCGAGACGACGACGACGTTGCCGTGGCTGTCGGCGAGCACTTGCGTCTCGACGTGCCGCGGCTTGTCGAGGTAGCGCTCCACGAAGCACTCGCCCCGCCCGAACGCCGCGACGGCCTCGCGGACCGCGGACTCGTACAGCTCCGGAATCTCCTCCATCGTGCGGGCGATCTTGAGGCCCCGGCCGCCGCCACCGAAGGCCGCCTTGATGGCCACCGGTACGCCGTACTGCTCCGCGAAGGCAATGACCTCGCTGACGTCCTTGACCGGGTCGGGAGTGCCGGGTGTGAGTGGCGCGCCGATCTTGAGCGCGATGTGCCGGGCGGTCGTCTTGTCGCCGAGCGCCGCGATGGCGTCGGGGGAGGGGCCGATCCAGGTGACGTCGGCGTCGATCACGGCCTGGGCGAACTCGGCGTTCTCGGACAGGAAACCGTAGCCCGGGTGGACCGCGTCGGCCCCTGAGTCCTGGACCGCCTGCAGCACCTTGTCGATGCGCAGGTAGGACTCGCCGGGCGTGCTGCCGCCGAGCGCGAACGCCTCGTCGGCGACCCGTACGTGCAGCGCGTCGAGGTCGGGTTCGGCATAGATGGCAACCGACAGCAGTCCGGCGTCTTTGCAGGCGCGTGCGATCCGGACGGCAATTTCGCCACGGTTGGCGATCAGGACCTTGCGCACAGCGCTCCCTCGGCAGGTGGACGGCGGATCCTATCGAGATCGCGGATGACGCCGCGGGACCGGGACCTGTGGATAGCCGTCGTCGTGCTGCGGCGGTTTCTGGCACCGTCTGTTCGCGTGAGCACCATCAGGATCCGGCCGGATGAGCTGGCGCTGCATGCCGGGGCGTACGCCGGGGTCGTGGCGAGTGTCGAGGCGGCGCGGGACGAGTTGCTTGGTGTGCTGGCTGCGTCCCAGGCAGCCCTCGGCGGGGCGGGCCAGGGTGCGACCGCTGAGCTCCGTTCGGCGGTGCAGCACGGTTTCGACGTCCTCGTCCATGATCATCAGCAGTTGCAGGTCGGCCTGGCGGCTGTCGCCTCCTGCGTGCGGGAGCTGGATGGGGGGCTGTTCCGGTGACGCCGGTCGTGGTGCCGGGACTCGCTGGGCCGGTGTTCGCGCCGGCCCAGGTCTTCGCGTTGCCCAAGCCACCGGGCGGTGACAGCGCTGCGGCTCGGTGGCTGGCCGAGGCGATGCGGCAGGCCGCCGACGAGGTCGAGGCGGCCCAGCGGCAGGCGCACCGGGTCCTGGAGGACGCGCACCGCTGCTGGACCGGGGCGTCATCGACCGCGGCGCAGCACCCACTTGTTGCGCTCGACGGCCAGACCCGGCACGTCTCGACGGCGCTGCGCGAGGCGGCCGACCGGCTCGAGCGGTACGCCGCGGTGCTGGACCACGCGCACCGCCAGCACGATTGGTCGTGGGGCAAGGTGCTGGCCGTTGCGGCTGTCGTGGTCGTCACTGCGACGGTCGTGGTGGTGACGGTGGGGGCCGCCGCGCCCGCGGCGGCGGCGGTCGATGGGGCGCTGGTCGGGGCCGAGGTCGCGGCGACCGCCTCGGCGGTGACCGCCGCCGCCGCCGCCGCCGCCGAGGCCGCCGAAGCGGTCACCGTGGCGGTGCGGGCGTCGCAGGCGCTGCGGGCCGTCGCGGCGTTCCTGCGCCCACAGGTGTTCGTCACGGCCGGGCTGACCGACCTGGAGGCGTACCGCCAGGTCGATCGCACCGGCCACCTACACGTACCGGCGCTGCTTGGGCACGCCGCGACCGACGTGTCCTATGGGGCGGCTGGCGGTCGGCTGGCCGGCATCGTCGGCGGTTTGGGCTCGGAGGTGGCGAATCCGGTCGCCCGGTGGGTGTTGCCGAAGCTCGCGACGTCGACGACCTGGGGCGGCGTAGCGGCTGCCGAGGACTACTCGGTGACCGGCCACGTTGACCCGGGTCGGGTGGCGACGGCCGGGGGCTTCGCGCTAGGAGCGTGGGTACGAAACACGCGCGGCGGGGTGCTGGGGTAGTGGGCTGATCGTTGGGACACTTGAGTGTGTCTGTAGATCAGGGTGTTGACGGCC
>JAYUMN010000421.1:0-4032 GCA_043762595.1 Frankiales bacterium | reverse complement strand
GGTGTTTGTGCCGTTCGGGTCGAAGAACAGGGTCGCGGGCGGTCCGGGCGAGAAAGCCCGCGGGATCACGCCCCCTGTGGTCGACAACCGACGGACGGTACATCTGAATTGCCGGGCGAACCCGAGCCCCGCAGGCCGGGTGTCCTCGGTCAAAACCGCGGGCATGTCGACCCTCCCGGCGCCGGCGCGGGCCAGGCTACGAGCGACGGCCCCTCCCGAACACGGACGGCCCACACTAGGTCGCCCAGACGCACGCCAGCTTGGGCCCCCCACCGACCCGGTCGACCGAGGGCGAACGCCCGGGCCGCCCGAGAGGCAGCAAGAGTCATGTACGGCACGGACAGCCGACAGCGGGCAGGGCCGCTCGCCGGCGGCGGCCCTCAGCGCCGCCGACGTGGGTGAAGAGCCGCGACCGCCGGCTTGTCCGTTCGGGGCTTCGTCCGGCGACCCGGACGAGCAGCTGCTCACCAGTAGGGGCGACAGCGTGGCTACCGCGGAGGTAGCGCCGAAGGCCCGCACATGCCCCCCGAGGTTCGGCTGCGCACCCGGCTTGTCCAGTCGCTCACAGCCCAGCGAGGGCAGGTCGTCCGGCCGGCGGGCAGGTAGCCGTCAGGAAGAATCCAGGTCGCTCCCGAGTTGAGGGCAATACCCGGTGGGGGTAGCCTGAAGTAGTCGAAAGGTCCGATATGGCACAGCAACAGCACGTAGCGTCCGGGCAGTTGCCTGCCCCGCGCGCATACGCCGGCACGAAGGACGCCCACCTCAAGCGACTGGGCCGGATAGAAGGACAGGTCCGCGGCATCTCCCGCATGGTCGAGGGCGATCAGTACTGCATCGACATCCTCACCCAGGTTTCCGCTGCCACCAAGGCTCTTCAGGCGGTTGCCCTGGGGTTGCTGGACGAACACATGAGCCACTGCCTCGTCACCGCGGTGGAAGCGGGCGGCGACGAGCGGGACGCCAAACTGCGGGAGGCGTCCGACGCGATCGCCCGCCTGGTCCGCTCATGACCAGCCGCCTGCCCAACGCCTGCGATGCCGACGGCGTTGTCCCTACCTGCGACACCGGCCCGGGCGGTCGGCTGCTGTTCGTCCTGCGCGAAGCCCGCACAGCGTGGCGTGGCCGCACCCGCCCGACCAAAACCTCTCCTGCTGACCGCGACCTGACCGGAGGACCTCGATGAGCGCCCTGAACACCATCGGCGGCAGCCTGCAAGAAGGCTTCTTCATGTTCTGGGAGACCCTCTGGGCGCTGGTCCTGGGGTTCACCCTGTCCGGTGCGGTCCAGTCATTCGTCTCCCGCGCGGAGATGCAGAAAGCGATGGGCGACCACACGCCGCGGACCATCGTCAAAACCAGCTTGCTCGGCGCCGCCAGCTCGAGCTGCTCCTACGCGGCGAGCGCCCTCGCGAAGTCGCTGTTCCAGCGCGGCGCGGACTTCACCAGTTCGATGGTCTTCATGTTCGCGAGCACCAACCTCGTCGTTGAACTCGGCCTGATCCTGTGGCTGCTCATGGGCTGGCAGTTCGCCGCCGCCGAGTTCGTCGGTGGCGCGATCATGATCGTGCTGTTCGTCCTGCTGGCGCCCAGGATTTTTCCCGCCGCCGAGCTCGAAGCCGCACGTACGAAACTCAATGCCAGCAAGGACGGCGCCACCGGCTCGGCAGGTCACAGCGATATGGGCACGGGCGCTGCGCAGGAAGGAAAACCGTTCCGGGAACGCCTGCGTAGCACGGCCGGTTGGGCGGACGCCGCCGGTTACACGGTCAGCGACCTGACGATGCTGCGGCGCGAACTCGTCATCGGCTATATCGTCGCCGGCTTCATTGCCGTCGCGGTCCCGGCGAGCGTGTTCAGCGCGGTGTTCCTGTCCGGTCACGGCATCGCGACAGACATCGAGAACGTCATCGTCGGACCGTTCATCGCGTTCATCAGCTTCGTCTGCTCCATCGGCAACGTCCCGCTCGCGGCGGCGCTCTACGAAGGTGGGATCAGTTTCGGCGGCACGGTCGCGTTCATCTTCGCTGACCTGATCGCGCTGCCGCTGGTCGTGATCTACGGCAAGTTCTACGGCCGGCGGCTCGCCGTCCGGCTGTTCCTGTCGTTCTGGCTGGTCATGAGCACCGCCGGGCTCCTGACGGACCTGCTATTTCGCGCCGTTGGGATCGGCTTCCCGAAGCGGAGGGCCGAGATCGCGATGACCCGCTTCGAGTGGAATTACACGACCTTTTTGAACATCGCGTTCCTGATTGTCGCCGCGGCGCTCTACTGGACCTACCGCAACCGCGAGCGCCTCGGCGGCGGCGGCCAGTACGCCAAGGACCCGGTATGCGGCATGCAGGTCGAACGCGACAACCCCGGTGCGACGAGCACCCACACCGGCCACACGACGTACTTCTGTTCCGATCGGTGCAAGACCAAGTTCGACAAGGACCCGAGCAAGTACGCATCCGGCCAGACCGAGGCGATGCACGGTGGTGGACCGACCAACGTTGCCGCGGTGACCGACCCGGTGTGCGGGATGAGCGTCGACCCCGGCACTGCTGCCGCGCACGCCACGTTCGGCGGTCAGGACGTTGCCTTCTGCTCAACCGGTTGCGCCGCGACGTTCGAGAGCAGTCCACTCGCCCACCTGAGCGAGGCCCGGGACCCGGTGTGCGGGATGACCGTTGACGTCGCCCATCCCGGCGCTACCGCCTCCACCGCAGGCCGCCGCTACGTGTTCTGCGGACAAGGCTGCGCCGACCGGTTCATCAGCGACCCCCGCGCCTTCGTCAGCGAACCGGAGCTGGCCTCGGCGGCCGCCAGCACCACCCGCTGACCCGCCAACCACGACAGTTTTCCTGACGAAGCTAAGGAGGACCGTATGACCAGCAGGGTCGTCCCAAGCCGCCTTCGTCAGGTCGTGGTCGTTCTGTCGGTGTTGGCCGGTCTCCTCGCCATGCACGGTCTGATCAGCGGCCACGGCGCGCCCGCGTCACCCCCCGGCATCGCCATGACGAGCATGGCGGAGCCGAGAACGGATCTGCCATCGCCCATCGCCGCAACTCTCGGCGATGCACCCGCGGAGTCGGCCTTGACCGTCGCTGACACGACCTCGAACATCGAGGCGGCAATGCTGGCCGTGCCGGAGGCGGCCACGGACTCATCTTCGTTCGCGGCGCACGGATCAGCGATGACCGGCATGCTGCTCACCTGCCTTGCGATCCTGCCAGGTGGTCTTCTTCTCGGCCTGCTCCGTCTCTTGCCTGGTCGCCGTCACTTGCCTTCCCGCCGCGACCACCTGGCGCCACCCACGGGCAGGCTTCTCACGAAGACGCTGTGCATGACGTCACCACCCGATCTCGTCGCTGGGCTGTGCGTGTCACGGACGTGAGCGGGCGCTGCCAGCAGCACCCCCCGCCCGCCTCACCCCGGGCTTCCTTAAGCCTGCTCGCGCCGAATACGCCCGAGCTCACAACTCTGGAGAACCCATGTTCACGATCCTGACCCGCAAGACCGCCGTGCTCACCGCGACCGGTGCGCTGACCGCGCTCGTCCTCGCCGGGTGCGGCAGCACGTCCAGCAGCACCAACTCCGCGCAGACCAGGACAGCCCCGACGACGACCAGCAAGTCGTCGTACGGCCCTCCGGCCAACGGCCCGCACAACGCGCAGGACGTGGCGTTCCTCAACGACATGCTGCCGCACCACAGGCAGGCCGTAGAGATGGCTGAGATGGCACTGACCCGCGACAGCGACCCGCAGGTCAAAACCCTCGCCCAGCAGATCAAGGGCGCCCAGGCACCTGAGATCGCCACGATGAGCGGTTGGCTGACCGGCTGGGGACAGCCCGTCCCGGCCGCCGGAGCGCATGAGATGGGCGGCATGGCAGGCGGCGCGATGAACGGCATGATGAGCGGCGCCGAGATGACCGCCCTGGACGCCGCCGCCGGCAAGCCCTTCGCGAAACTGTGGCTGACCGGTATGACCAAGCACCACACCGGCGCGGTCGACATGGCCAAGAAGGAACAGGTCAGCGGGCAGAACGCCGA
>JAYUMN010000420.1:0-2390 GCA_043762595.1 Frankiales bacterium | reverse complement strand
CCAGGTCGTGCCCGGCCAGTGCGTCGACCACGCGGGGGAGTTGTTGTGGGTCCAGCGAGCTGTCAGCGTCCATGAAGCAGACGATGTCGCTCGTCGCCGCGAGCAGGCCCGTGTGGCAGGCGGCACCGAAGCCGCGAGGGGAGGCGGGCACCACCTGCGCGCCGTACGACGCGGCGATCTCCCGGGAGCCGTCGGTCGAACCGTTGTCGGCCACGATCGCCCGGTAGCCCGCGGGCATCCGCGAGAGCACCCACGGCAGGGCGCCGGCCTCGTCCAGGCAGGGCAGGACGACGTCAGGCACCGACGGCCTCCCGTAGCGGCGCGGTCGCGAACTCACGGACACCGTCGCCGAAGGACACCTGCGCGCGGAAACCGAGCGCTGCCTGGGCCTTCGCAGGCGATGCGACGACATGCCGAACGTCGCCGAGGCGGTACTGCCCGGTCGTGACAGGCAACGGCCCACCGGCGGCGATGGCGAGCTCGCGGGCCAGGTCGCCGACCGTGTGCATCATGCCGCTTGCAACGTTGTACGGCTCGAGATGCCCTGCCGTCCCGGGGGTCTGGAGTGCCAGCAGGTTGGCCTGCGCCACGTCGCGAACATGCACGAAATCTCGCTGCTGGCCGCCGTCCTCGAAGACCCTGGGGGCCTGGCCCCTGGCCAGCGCGCTGCGGAACAAGCTCGCCACCCCGGCGTACGGTGTGCCCTGCGGCATGTGAGGCCCATACACATTGTGGTAACGAAGCGCGGTCACCCGGCCGCCGCAGGCCCGCGCCCAGGACGACGACAGGTGCTCCTGCGCGGTCTTGCTCGCCGCATAGACATTGCGTGGGTCCAGCGGCGCGTCCTCCGGCACCGTCTCGCTGGTGAGCGCCCGGCCGCACGCCGGGCAGGTCGGCTCGAAGCGTCCGGCATCGAGATCGCCGACGACGCGGGGCCCCGGCCGCACCACGCCATGATCGGCACACGTGTAGCGACCCTCGCCGTAGACCACCATGGAGCTGGCCAGCACCAGCTGACCGACCCCCCGGCGGGCCATCGCGGCGAGCAGCACCGCTGTACCGAGCTCGTTGTGCCCGACGTAGGACGGGAGGTCGTTGAGGTCGACCCCCAGGCCGACCATCGCCGCCTGGTGGCAGACCGCATCGATGCCGTCGAGCACGCCGTCGTCCATCGTGCGGACGTCGGCCCGGACCCGCTCCGCGCGGTGGTCGAGATGGGCCGGCCAGCCGTTCGCGTGCACCTCAGGCAGCAGCGCGTCAAGGACCCGCACCTGATGGCCGGCATCGAACAGAGCGCTGACGACCGCCGCGCCGATGAAACCGGCGCCACCGGTGACCAGGACGTGCACGGGGCTCCGATCAGGTCACGGACACGCTCACGATGTGCTGGGCGGGGAGGTAGCTAAGTCGGTCACGTCATTAGGTGCGTCATCGTAACGGGGCCATGTTCGCCCGGTCACCTGCGGGCAGTCTTCCGGCCAAGACCGCCTGAGAGATCCGGGAAGTGGCCTCGTAGCGCTGCATCTGCTGCTCGGCGACGCCGAGGGCGTCGGCGAGGTCGCGCTGGGTCAGCGCCGGGCAATTTTGGCCTTGACCAGCAGGGTTGGCAGCTCGGCAAGGGAGCTGGCCTCGAAGGTGGAGACCGCCCCGGAACGCAACAGCCCGTCCTCAGCGATCTCTGCGGGCGAGTCCTCCCCCTGGGCACGCACCGCGGCCAATTCGAGCTTCGCCGGCTTCGAGCCGCCGGTGTGCTCGGGCTATCGCCATTACCGGGCGCCGTGGCGGGGCTGGTGGCGTGGTGGCTGGCCCGCCGGTCGCCACGCGATCAGTGGTGGCCCTTCTGAATGAGACGAGGTAATGCCACTGCCGAACTGCCGAACTGCCGAACTGCCGAACTGCCGTGGCTGCTGGCGCTGACCGTGGTGCTGACCGCCGCGGCCTTGTTGTCGTGGTCGCCTGTTCGACGGCCGGCTGCCGCAGGCCCAGTCGCCACCCCGGCGGGTCGTCCTCGGTGGCTGCTGGTGGCTGCTGGTGGCCGCCGGCGCCGGCTCTTGCTGCTGACCGCAGCCGTGCGGGAGGTGATCTTCGGGGGTGCTGCAAACAGCACTGGAAGGAGTCACCGGTCCGATCGTCGTGCAAGCGGTCGCTTTCGGTGTCCTGCACATCGTTGGTACGCCCACCGTGGTCATCGGCGCTGTGATGGCCGGCGGATGGGAACGCTGTTGGGCTTGATGCGCCCACGGCCTGCTGGCGCCGTACGTCGCGCACCTGACAGCAGACGCCACCATCATTGTGATGCTTTTACCCTGGCCAGTATCCGGTGACGGCTGACCAGCACAGGACCGGTGCTCCACTTCCGGCGACCAACCCCCCCCGCGGGGCAGTCCCGG
>JAYUMN010000419.1:0-2548 GCA_043762595.1 Frankiales bacterium | reverse complement strand
GTTGCGGCTTGAGGCCGCAGGCGGCACGTACGCCCCGCTGGGGCGAGCGGTGCGGCCGGCGTCGCTGCCCGAGCCGGCTCGGGCGGTCGAGCTGCTGCCGGAGACGGTGCCGGCCCGGCCGGTGACCCCGGGTCGGCCCCCCGGTGGCGGCCAGCCGTCGTCGTCAGGTGACTGGCGTCTCCGAGGTTGGACGGGCAGTCGGCACCTAGATCAGCCCGCCTGCGCAGAAAACGGATGTCAACGGACATCATCAGGTTGCGGCGGCCAGCGGCGCGGCGTGTCGGCCTGGTTCTCGGTAGAGCGGGTAGAGCCCGCCCACGATGGCGTCCACCCGCGGCCGGTCGAGCCACGCCGGGCCGCCGAGGCGCTGCTCAGCGGCGTCGGTCAGGTGCACCCGAGCCCAGCCGGGTCCGGGTGCGGCGCCGACCGCGACCAGGCCGGCACGGTCGTCGTCACGCGCGAGTAGGCGCTGCACGCCGCGCTCGCCGACCCGCCCGTAGCTCATCGTCTCCACCTCGAACCCGGGCACGACGGCTTTGACGGCATGCACGGTGCCGTCTGTGCTCGGCAGATCTGCCACGAGCACCTCGGCATCCAAGCGTTGCAGCAGCAGGTCCAGCAGCGCCCGGCTGCCGGTGGCTGGGCTGGTGGGCAGCTCGGCCAGGGCAACGTGCCGGCGGTCGGACAACACCGTCGTACGGAGCAGGTCGTGCAGCGCGGGTGCGTCCAGGGCGGTCCAGGCGACCATCGCGTCCAGCGCCCGCGACTCCTCCACCGAGCGGTCGAGGGGGGTAGCGGCGAGGTAGCGGTCGAGGTAGCCCGCAGGCGCCGCGGCG
This sequence comes from Frankiales bacterium, assembly GCA_043762595.1. Taxonomy (GTDB): domain Bacteria; phylum Actinomycetota; class Actinomycetes; order Mycobacteriales; family SCTD01; genus JAYSQK01. The sequence goes on along the minus strand of JAYUMN010000419.1, from coordinate 1,712 downwards.
CGGACCGCGGCAAGCGGGCCATGGGTGAAGGCTTTGCGGGTGCGCGCAGCGACGAACTCGAGCAGGGCCTTGCGGACCGCCCGTTCGCGGTCGGGGTGCGCGGCCTCCCCGCAGGCCGTGGCCATGATGGGGCTGTCGGCGTCGGCGCCGACGCCGACTGCGTAGATGTTGGCGATGCCGTACTGCGTGGACGCGAGCTTGACTCGCACGTCGACCCCCTCGGCGCGGCAGCGCGCGAGCAGCCTCTGGACATCGGCGTCGGCGACGCCGTCGAGATCGACCACGACGCCGGAGTCCATCGCCCGGAACGCCAGTCCGTTGCCGTCGCGCTGCAGGAGCTCCAGGACGGCGTGCGAGACCGCCCGCTCACGCGCGTGCTCGCCGGCGCCGGCCCCCAGCCCGTTGCTGATGATCGTGGTCAGCCAGCCGCCGGCCGGTGGCCCTGCCGGTACGTCGGCGCTGGTCGAGGCGAGCAGCTCGGCGGGCACCCACACCTGCTCGCCGTCGCTCAGCCTGGTGGCGGTCCACCAGGTGAGGGGACGGTCGTCGTCGTAGGCAGAACCGGCCTCCAGGCACAGGGTCCGCGGATCGGCGACGCGGTCGGCGCCCTCGGCCCGGCGCAGCTCGGCAAAGCTCGCCAACCTGCGTGGCCGCGCACCGAGGGTGGCCGCTGACCGGGTCACCTCGGTGAGCTCGCCAAGCGCACCGACACGGGCCTCCAGCGTGGTCGCGCCGTAACCGTGGCCGCCAGCGCCGGCCGAGCCAGGCCCGGGGTGCAGCGTCACTGACCAGACCGCGCAGGCGACGGCGTCCATCCCCTCGACGGGGAACTCCTCGACCTGTCCGGGCGGCAGCGCGGCCAGGTAGAGCGCGACAGCCGGCTCGAGCTCAGCGGCGTCCACGGGGGGCCTCTCGGTTGGTCAGGGCGGCTAGCGCGCGGGGGTCTGCGAGCAGAGGTTCGGGTAGGTCGACAAGGGCCTCGCGCATCGCACATGCACCGCCAAACTGGAAGCCCAGCTGCGTGGCGTACGCCGCGCAGGCACTGCCCCGGCGGTCGCGGTCCTGGGGCAGCTCGACCATCGCGAGGCCGGACGGCAGGTCGGCGCCGGGCCGCGCGGCGGGCTCGCGCAGGATGTAGGGGCTGTCACGCCACCAGGCCGTCGGGCGGTGCAGGTAAGCCACGGCGCGCAGCACCTGAAGGTGGTCGACGTGCCCGCCGAGGCCCTGGGGCGCGAGCCACAGGTCGGCCTGCTGCGACGCCAGCAGGTCCGCGATATCCCGCCATGCGTGGTCGTCTGAGCGGGGGCCAGCGAACAGCGCCGGGGCGCTGTCGTAGCCGCGGTGCGGCGCCTCCAGCAGGTTCAGGTGCTCCTGCCGCACCCCGAGAACGGCGAGCGCGGCGTCGTCTTCGCGCCGGCGCACAGCCATGTAATCGACCTCGGGTCCAAGGCCCTTGTCGGTCTGGCAGGCCAGCGCAAAGCCCTTCGGAACGGCGACGCTGCGGGTGAAGCAAGTCAGGACGGTGACGTCGTGACCGGCCTTGGCGAGCCCCGCGAGGGTCCCGCCGACCGAGAAGGCCGCGTCGTCGAGGTGCGGGCTTACTGCCAGGACCTTCACAGCAGATGCGCCGCGCTGCGGAAGCGGCAGGTTGGGTCGATCGGGCCGGGCAGGGACCAGTCCAGGTCCGGCGCGGTGCCCGCGAGCCGCTCGTA
>JAYUMN010000418.1:0-6043 GCA_043762595.1 Frankiales bacterium | reverse complement strand
GGATCGCGATGCGTCCGAGGGCGGGAGCGAGGTGGGTCTTGCCGATCCCGACCGGGCCGAGGATCAACGCTCCGCGGGTGTCGTTGAGGAACCGCAGCGAACACAGCTCGTTCCAGAGCTCCCGGTCGAACCGGGCTGTCCCGTCGCTGTGAAGGTCTCACGGCGCATGCTCAGGTCGAGCTTGGCGGTGCGGGCGTGGAGTTTGGCGCTGTTGCGGTCCCGCTGGTCGACCTCATCAGCGAGGACGAGGGTGAGGAAGTCCGCGTGCGGGAGCTTCTCGGCCCTGGCCAGGGCGAGACGCTCCGGGAGGGTGTCCCGGATCCGTCCGAGCTTGACCTGCCGGAGCAGTGCTTTGAGGTCGGCATCAACGCTGCCTGGGGACGCGCTCGGTCCGCTCATGCTGTTCCTGGCTCGTGTCCGAGAGTCAGCTCGCTTTGGTGCTTGGTCTGGAACTCGCAGGGGTCGCGGGCGAACCGGCCTTGTCCGTCCACGACCTTCGCCGTTGCCTGCGGGAGCGGGTCGCGTTCGCGGGCTTGCTCGAGCATCCGGGCGACCTTGTTGACGTCGACGACGTCGAGCTCCAGCGCCCGGGCGCAGGCCGTGTCGACCGCTTCCGGGCCGTAGCTGCGGGCCAGCCCGAGGAGCCGGTAGACCGTCCGCATCGAGGGCCACGGGAGTGGGACATCCAGCAGCCGGACCGCGTAGACACCGACGCTCGGGCTGACCGCGGCGGCTTTGCTGGTGAGGGACGCGACGTCTGGCAGGGCGTAGTCACGCCGCTCAACTTGGTAGTCCGCCGGGTCGGTCGAACGGCCGTCCGGCTTCACCCGGGGGGTCTTGATGAGCTGCCCTCGGCTGAAGACTTTGACCAAGTGGCTGTCCGCCCGGACGTCGACGCGCTGCCCGATCAGCTCACCCGGGACGGAGTAGAGCCCGCGGGCGACCTCGACGTGCAGGTCCCGGGCGACCTTCGGGGTCGAGAACAATGGCCGGTCATAGGCCTGCGTCGGGGCCAGCAGGAGCAGCGGCTGTTCGCTGACGGTGAAGTCCTCCGCCGGTCGCTGCGTGGTCGTGCCGTGGATCCGCAGCCCAGCCGTGCTGCGGCACCAGAGCTCGACCCGGGGCTTGTCCTTGGGCGACCGGACCCTGGCCGGGTCGGTGGCGAACCCGCGGGCCTGGACGTCGTCGAGCTAGTCGACCGTGAACGTCGGGTTGATCGGGTCCGCGCTGGTGATGATCGGGCTCATGTTGTCCGGGATCAGGACCGCGAACACGCCCCCGAAGAACTCCTACGCCCGCTCACACCCCTCGATCACGTCCTGCAGCGTCTGACCGAACGACAAGTGCACGAACAGGTGCCGTGAGTAGACGGCGGTGAAGATCAGCGCGTGCACCGCCCTGCGGCGGCCGGATCGTGCATCAGCCCGAGGCGGCCGAAGTCGATCTGGTACTCCGCCCCAGGCTTGCCATCTGCGACCGGCAGCGTGATCCGCTTGCCGCCGAAGTCGCACTGCTCGGTCGCGAACCGGTGCAACGCCCGATACGGCACGAGGACCCCACGCCGTTCGAGTTTGCCGTGCACGTTCGTCAACTGCGGGTCCGCCTTCGCCCACGCGCTGATCTGCTCCCGCCACGGCACCAGCACCTCCCACGATGTGCCGTGGCCAGTCGCCCTCGCGGGCCGGACCGCCAGGACGACCGCCCCGATCAGCTCATCGGTCAGCCAGGCCTCGCCACCATCGCGGGCAAGGCCTGCCTCGACGTACCGGCGGGCGGTCTTGCGATCCACCCCGGCCCGCTCCGCGGCCGTCCGCAACCCCGCCCCCGCGAGCCACGCCCGCAGAACCTCCTTGATCTCGTTCACACATACCTCCCGGAACGCCACCCGATGCCTCCACGTCACTGGACATGAACAGATCGGTAGTGGCTGGCAACCGTGACCCCTGCGCACGACACGCAGGTGGTCCCATAACTGGCAACCGGGGTGGTCCCATGAGCGTGGCAAGAACTCGCTCAAGCCGGTCCCATGCTCGTGGTTGGCGACACTCAGACTTGGCGCAGCGTCGCTCCAGATCGCGGCCGGGGTCGACTTGGCCATCGTGTCCTAGCGGCTGCGGCACTCGTCAAACTCCATCACCGCCGATACCTACACGCACCTGCTCAAGGGTGTCGGACGTCACGCTGCAGAGGCGGCCGCGGCGCTGGTCCCGCGCGCCGCGCGTTCGCGGCAGGTTCAGTCCGTTCGAGATCATGAGGACCCAACGTGCACATGACGCCCTGGGAACGACTCTGGGCTCCCTCTCCGCAGAGAGAAAGCCCAGGTCAGACGGGGTGCGCCGCCAGGGACTTGAACCCCGAACCCGCGGATTAAGAGTCCGCTGCTCTGCCAATTGAGCTAGCGGCGCCAATGGTCGTCTGGACCGAGACGATAGCAGCGCCCGGCGCCTACGTGCGCAAACCCTCGGCCCGACGGGCGACCAGCAGGAGCTGCTCGAAATCGTGGGGGTGCTGTTCGGCGAGGGCGTTGAGCGCTGACCGGCGGGCGCGGCGCTCCCGAACCTCGAGGTCGCCACTGCCGGCAACTCCGACAAGGGGCCGGCGCGGCGCCGAATCGGCCGGCGCTACGGGGGGCTTGGTCCTGGTCGTCGTCACGCCCGACGCCCGAGCGGCGCGAACCTTCGGAACCGGGCCTGTCCGGCAGGTCCGGCACGTTGTCTGGTCGCCATCGAACTCCTGCTCGGCGAGCACTTTGCGGCACTGTTCGCACCGGCGCCAGACCCCCACGACGACACCTCCAGGCTCCGGTTGCTGACGGACTCACGGTACGTGGGTCGCCCGGTGTCAGCGGCGGCGACCCCTGACCGACTCGGTAACCTGTGAGCCAGGACACAGAGGAGGTTGAGCGTGACCCAACTGACCAGCACGATGCAGGATTCCGCGTTGACGATCACGGCGATGTTGCGCCACGGGCAGCGGGTGTACGCCACCAGCATCGTGCAGACCGTCGAGGGGGACACCGTCCGCTCGTCCACCTATGCCGAGGTCGGCGACCGGGCGACGAAGCTCGCCGGCGCGCTCGCCGGCTTGGGCGTCCAACCTGGCGACCGGGTTGGCACCTTGATGTGGAACACCCAGGAGCATCTCGAGGCCTACCTCGCGGTGCCGTCGATGGGGGCGGTGCTGCACACGCTGAACCTGCGGCTGTTCCCCGAGCAGCTTGCCTATGTCATCAACCACGGACAGGACAAGGTTGTCATTGTCGACGCCAGTGTGCTGCCGGTGCTGGCCGTCGTCGCGGCTGAGTTGACCACGGTGCACACCTATATCGTCGTCGGCGAGGGCGACACCAGCGTCCTTGGCAACGTTCCCGTACACGCGTACGACGAGCTGCTGGCTGCGGCTGCCCCGACGTACGACTGGCCGGAGCTGGAAGAACGCACGCCGGCCGGGATGTGCTATACCAGCGGGACGACCGGCCATCCCAAGGGCGTCGTCTACAGCCATCGGTCGACCGTCCTGCACTCGATGGCAAGCGCGGGCGGCAACATGTTCGCGCTGTCCGAGCACGACCGGATCTTGCCGGTGGTGCCGATGTTCCACGCCAACGCCTGGGGGCTGCCCTACGCCGGTTGGCTGGCCGGCGCCGACTTCGTGCTGCCCGGCCGGTTTCTCCAGGCCGAACCGTTGGCCCGGATGATCGCCGAGCTCAGGCCGACCGTCGCCGGCGCCGTCCCGACGATCTGGAACGACCTGCTGTCCCACGTCGACGAGCACCCCACCGACCTGTCCTCGTTGCGGCTCGTCGCCTGTGGCGGCGCGGCGGTCCCGCTGTCGCTCATGCAGGCCTTCGAGCACCGACACGGCGTACACATCGTGCAGGCGTGGGGGATGACCGAGACCTCACCGCTGGCGGCGATTGCCCACCCGCCGAAGGGCCAGCCCGGCGACGCCTGGTCCTATCGGGCCAAAACCGGGCGGATCCTGGCCGGGGTGGAGTTGCGCCTCATCGCCGAGGACGGCGCCGAGTTGCCCTGGGACGGTGCGTCGGTGGGCGAGATGCAGGTACGCGGACCCTGGGTCACCGGCGGCTATTACGCCCAACTGGGCGAGCCGCAGGAACCGGACCCGGAAAAGTTCCAGGACGGCTGGCTGCGTACTGGTGATGTCGCCAGCGTCACCGCCGAGGGGTTCGTGCAGATCACCGACCGGAGCAAGGACGTCATCAAGTCCGGCGGGGAGTGGATCAGCTCGGTCGAGCTCGAGAACACCCTGATGGGCCATCCTGCGGTCCGGGAGGCGGCGGTCGTCGCAGTTCCGGACCAGCGGTGGGACGAGCGCCCGCTGGCCTGCATCGTGCTCAAGCCTGGCGCCTCGGCAACGCCGGCCGAGCTGGCGGAGTTCCTCGCCCAGAGCGTCGCCCGGTGGTGGCTGCCCGAGCGCTGGACGTTTATCGACCAGGTGCCGAAGACCAGTGTCGGCAAGTTCGACAAGAAGGTGCTGCGCAAGCAGTACGCCGATGGGGAGCTGACGGTGGAGCAGCCAGCCGACGTCACCAGTTAGCGTCGCAGGAAGGCGGCCACGCCGTTGCGGATGCCCTCGGCGATCCGCTGGCGGCCGGCCGGTGAACCCATCAGCGCGACGTCTGCGGCGCTTTTCATGTTGCCGCACTCGATGAAGACCACCGGACGGGTGGACAGGTTGAGGCTGCCCAAATCACTGCGCGCGTCCAGTCCGTCCCCGCCGGCCAGGTAGTTGGCGTAGGGGATGCCGGTCGTGCTGCGGAACGCCGAGCGCAGCGCGCGGGCGAGCCGATCGGAGCTGGTGCGCACGCCGGCGCTGACGGGTGGTGCGACCGGCTCGATGACATGGAACCCCCTGGCTCCGGCGGCAAGGTTGCCGTCACCGTGGATCGACACCACGGCATCCGACCCGGCCCGGTTCGCGATGGCGGGGCGGACGTTGACGCACGGGCCGACGCCGGTGTCGCTGCTGCGAGTGAACACGACTCGGGCGCCCCTTGCTCGCAGGAGTTCGGCCACCCGGTTGGCGACGTCCCAGGTGAAGGCGTGCTCGCTGTAACCACCCCGGGTCTCGGTGCCGACCGCGTTGCAGGGCTTGTAGACGCCGCCGCCCGCGTAGACCAGCCGGTTGAGCTGCTCTGGGTGGGCGGCGCTCCCGCCGTTGTGGCCGGGGTCGAGGGTGATGACCCGGCCGGCCAGCGGCTGGGCTGCCCCGGCGACGGGCGCGCTGGCAATTAGGGACCCAGCAGTCACGATGGCGGCCGTCGCCAGGAGCAAGGCCCGGGCGCCGCGCGAGTCACCCGACATAACGGCAGTCTGCCGTACGTCTGCGCCGTCGCCGTACATCCCCCGTCGCCCGATGTCCCCGCCGCCAGGGATGGCATCGGGCGGCGGGGGTCGACGCGGTCCGCCAGCACGGTCCCGCGGCCCACCCTGCCGCTGCGTTGACCCCTGATGTGAACGGCCGCTAACGTCAATGGCATGTTGCGTAGTCGGGACGAAGCTGAGCACGGGGCTTTTCGGATGAGTGTCCGGGATTTCGTCGACAAGCACATCGCGCCGTTCCATCAACAGTGGGAGGCCGCCGGCATCGTGGACCGGGGGGTGTGGCTCGAAGCCGGCCAGCAGGGCCTGCTCGGTACCGACGTGCCCGAGCAGTACGGCGGCGGCGGGGTCAAGGACTTCCGATACAACTGCATCATCGGTGAGGAGCTCACCCGGGTCGGTGCGAGCGGTGTCGGGTTCACCCTGCACAACGACGTGATGGCTCCCTATCTGCTCGACCTCACCACCGATGAGCAGAAGCGTCGGTGGCTGCCGCCGTTCGTGACCGGCGAGATGATCACCGCGATCGCGATGTCCGAGCCCGGCGCCGGCAGTGACCTACAGGGCCTGCGTACGACGGCCCGTCGGGATGGGTCGGACTGGGTCGTGAGCGGTTCCAAGACGTTCATCACCAACGGCATCAACGCCGACCTGGTGCTGGTCGTCGCCCGCACCGATCCCGATGCCGGCGCACGCGG
>JAYUMN010000417.1:0-1754 GCA_043762595.1 Frankiales bacterium | reverse complement strand
CAGCCTTGCTACAGACGTTGATGCTCATCAGGGCCTGGGCCCGCTCGACCGAGGACTCCTGGGTGGCATGCACGACGTAGACCGGCGCCTGGTGGGTCTCGAGCAGCTCCGTCAGCGTCTCGTGCAGAGGCGAGAGAACGTATTCGAAACGCAGCGGCACCGGGCGTTCGGCGCTGCTGACCACGGCCACCTCGCGACCGGTTCGGCGCAGCAGATCGTCGGCGAACCGACGGGTGTCGCCGAGGGTCGCGCTCATCAGCAGGAACTGCGTGCCGGTCATCTCGAGCAGGGGCACCTGCCACGCCCAGCCGCGGTCCGGGTCGGCGTAGTAGTGGAACTCGTCCATCACGACCAGGGCGATGTCGGTTGCGGCGCCCCGCCGGAGCGCCTGGTTGGCGAGGACCTCGGCGGTACAGCAGATGATCTTTGCGCCGGGGTTGACACTCGCGTCGCCGGTGGCCATCCCGACGTTCTCAGCGCCGAATACCTCGACCAGGGCAAAGAACTTCTCACTTACCAGCGCCTTGATTGGCGCCGTGTAGACACTGCGGCGACCAGCGGCGAGCGCGGCGAAATGGGCTCCGACGGCGACCAGGCTCTTGCCGCTGCCGGTCGGCGTTGCGAGCACGACGTGGCTGCCTGCAACGACCTCGAGCAACGCCTCCTCCTGCGCTGGATACAGGGTGATGCCGCGCCCGACCACCCAGTTGGTGAAGGCGTCGAGCACCTCGTCCGGCTCACTCCTGCCAGCCGCGAGCACGTCGGTCAGGTCGCTCACGCCGTCACGCTCCCATGTCCGGTCCGCGGGGCGCCCGCCACAGCAGGCAAGTAGATCCCGGTGCGGACCGACGTGCCTGCGGCACCACCTGAGCGGGCCCGACCAGGATGGGCGTTGCTGCTGCTGTGGTCGTGCCGACACACGGACCCGTGCGGCAAAGTCAGCGCGGTCGACCGGCCGAACGACGGGCCGGCGGCTGACCGACCCGAGCGGCGAGCTCGGCCCGGGTGCGAGCCGGACCGGCCGGCGTCCGGGTCGTCCTGGCAGCGCCGCTGCCGCCGCGGGCACCGCCGCCGACGTGCGAACCGCTGGCCCCGTGCACGCTGCCGCCGGCGTGCGGACTGGTTTCGCCGCGCGGACCAGCGGCCGCGCCGCGTCCGGTTGTCGAGCGCTGGCCCTGCCGGCCCCCACCACGCGGCTGCCGGGGCTGCTCCGGCGGGAGCGCCACCGGCTCGACGTACGCGGCGGGAGGACCGGTGAGGGCGGTGATGGCGCCATCGCCGGGGCGGACCGCCGCGGTGGTCGGCCGGATGCCCGCCTGCTTGGCGAGGGTACGCACCTCACCAGCCTGGTCCGGCGTCGCGATCGTGACCACGGTGCCGCCGGCGCCGGCCCGCGCAGTGCGACCCGACCGGTGCAGATACGCCTTGTGCTCGGTCGGCGGGTCGACGTGCACGACGAGCGCGACATCGTCGACATGGATGCCCCGGGCGGCGATGTCGGTCGCCACCAGGACCCGGGTGCTGCCATCGGTGAAGGCGGACAGGTTGCGCTCACGGGCACCCTGACTCAGGTTGCCGTGCAGCTCGACCGCGGGGATGCCTGCGGCGGTGAGCTGCTTGGCGAGCTTCTTGGCCGTGTGCTTGGTGCGCATGAACAGCAGGCTGCGCTCCTGGCCGGCGGCCAGCTCGTGCACGACCGCCTGCTTGTCGGCGGAGCTGACCGCGAAGACGTGGTGCGTCATGGTCGAGACCGG
>JAYUMN010000416.1:0-3620 GCA_043762595.1 Frankiales bacterium | reverse complement strand
GCCGCGCTGACCCAGCCGACCGAACCGTCGATCGCCACGGCCGACCTCACCGCGCTGCCCCGGGTCGTCCGGCGCACCACTCCCGAGGACTTCATGGCGGGCGTCGAGACCGTCAAGGAGCACATCCGGGCCGGCGACGCGTTCCAGGTCGTGCTCTCCCAGCGGTTCGAGATCGAGACCGAGGTCGATGCGCTCGACCTCTACCGCGTCCTGCGGGCCAGCAACCCCTCGCCGTACATGTACCTGCTGCGCTTCGCCGGCCGCGAGTCGCCGTACGACGTGGTCGGCTCCTCACCCGAGGCGCTCGTGACCGTGACCGGCGGCCGGGCGGTGCTGCACCCGATCGCTGGGACCCGGCCGCGGGGCGCGACGCCCGAGCAGGACGCCGCGCTCGGCGCCGAGTTGCTGGCCGACCCCAAGGAGCGCAGCGAGCACGTCATGCTCGTTGACCTCGGCCGCAACGATCTCGGCCGGGTCTGCACCGCCGGCAGCGTCGAGGTGGTCGACTTCATGTCGATCGAGCGCTACAGCCACGTGATGCACATCGTGTCGACCGTCGTCGGTGCGGTTGGCGCGGGGCGAAGCGCGTTCGACGTGCTGACCGCGACGTTCCCGGCCGGGACCCTGTCCGGGGCGCCCAAACCGCGGGCGATGGAGATCATCCAGGCGCTGGAGCCGTTCCGGCGCAACCTCTACGGGGGCTGCGTCGGCTACCTCGGCGCGGGCGGCGACATGGATATGGCGATTGCGATCCGCACCGCCGTGCTGCACGGTGGCCGGGCGTTCGTGCAGGCTGGCGGCGGCGTCGTGGCTGACAGCGACCCGGCGAGCGAGCAGGCCGAGTGCGAGCACAAAGCGGCGGCGGTCCTGCGGGCCGTCGCGGCGGCGGCCACGCTGCGCCCGGCGACGTGACCGCCCGCCGCGAGCTGCGACTGGCCGTGCTGCTCTGCCTGGTCGGCTCGGCGCTGGTGGCGCTCGCCACGTCCCGGACCTGGCTGGCGTTGACGACCCCGGCGCAGCCGCCGTTGCCGGCCTCGGTACGCCGGTTCACGGGCGCGGACCTCGTGCCAGGGGTGCGGGTGCTCGCCGTGCTCGGCCTGGCCGGGGTGGCCGCGCTGCTGGCCGCTCGCCGCTGGGGCAAGGTCGTCGTTGGGCTCGCGCTCGCCGCGGCGGGCGCCGCCGTGGTCGTCCTGGACGCGCGGGTGCTCGCCGACCCGGCCGGCGCCGTTGATCGGGCCGCGGCGCTGCGCCAGGAGGGGATCAGCTTCGTCGGCACGCCGCACCTCGGTCCCTGGCCGATCGGCTGCCTCGCCGGCGGGGTGCTGCTCGGCGTGGCCGGCCTGCTCGTCGTCGTCCGCGGCCGTCGATGGGCCGAGTTGTCGGCCCGCTACGAGCGGCCGGCCGGCCCGGCGCAGGCGGCAGCGCCGACCGGCGACAAGGGAATCTGGGACGCCCTGGACCGCGGCGAGGACCCCACTGGCTCCTGAGGGAAGCGTTGTTGGTGGGCAACCCCCCGGGGGGCGGTCACCGCAAGACCCCAGATACCCTGCCCGACAAGGCTGCGACGGCCGGCAGGCGACGAGAGGAGCCCGAGGTGAGCATGCTCGACGACATTCTCGTCGGGGTGCGCGAGGACCTCGCGGCGCGACAGCAGCAGACCGCCCTCGACGTGCTCAAAGAGCGGGCTAGCCGCCTGCCGCAGGCGCTCGACGGGGCCGCTGCGCTGCGTCAACCCGGCGTCGCCGTCATCGCCGAGGTGAAGCGCTGCAGCCCGAGTAAGGGCGCCCTGGCCGCGATCGCCGACCCCGCCGCCCTCGCCGCGGACTACGAGCTCGGTGGTGCCAGCGTCATCAGCGTGCTGACTGAGCAGCGCCGTTTTGGGGGGAGCCTCGCCGACCTCGACGCGGTCCGCACCAGGGTCGACGTCCCGGTGCTGCGTAAGGACTTCGTGGTCTCCAGCTATCAGATTTGGGAGGCGCGGGCGCACGGTGCGGATCTCGTGCTGCTGATCGTCGCGGCGCTCGAGCAGAATGCCCTGGTGAGCCTGCTGGAGCGCATCGAGTCGCTCGGGATGACCGCGCTCGTCGAGGTCCACGACGCGCTCGAGCTGACCCGGGCACTCGATGCTGGCGCACGGGTCGTCGGGGTCAACGCGCGCGACTTAAAAACCCTCGAGGTCGACCGGTCGGTCTTTCGCCGGCTCTGCGGATCGATACCGGATACCGTCGTGAAGATCGCCGAGTCGGGGGTGCGCGGTCCACACGATCTGCTCGCCTACGCCGCGGCCGGGGCTGACGCCGTGCTGGTCGGCGAAGGCGTCGTCACCGGTGGCAACCCGCGACAGGCGGTGGCCGAGCTGGTGGCCGCCGGCGCCCACCCCAGCGCGAGGCACCAGTCATGAGCACCGAGGTACTGCCTGATGCGGCGGGCCACTTCGGTCCCTACGGGGGTCGCTTCGTCCCCGAGGCCCTGGTCGCGGCCTTGGACCAGTTGGCCGCCGCGCACGCCGAGAGCCAGCGCGACCCGGTCTTCCGCGCCGAGCTCGACCGCCTGCTGACGACGTACGGCGGGCGACCGACACCGCTGACCGACGCGCGCCGGCTGTCCGAGCACGCCGGTGGCGCGCGGATCCTGCTCAAGCGCGAGGACCTTGCGCACACCGGGTCACACAAGATCAACAATGTGCTGGGTCAGGCCATGCTCACCAAGCGGATGGGCAAGCAGCGGATCATCGCCGAGACCGGCGCCGGTCAGCACGGGGTCGCGACGGCGACCGCGGCGGCGCTGTTCGGCTTTGAGTGCACCGTGTACATGGGTGAGGAAGACACCCGGCGGCAGGCCCTGAACGTCGCCCGGATGCGGCTGCTCGGCGCCGAGGTCGTCTCGGTCCACACTGGCACCAAGACCCTCAAGGACGCGACCAACGAGGCGTTTCGGGACTGGGTCGCCAACGTCGAGTCGACCCACTACGCGATCGGCTCGGTCGTCGGCCCGCACCCGTTCCCGATGCTGGTCCGCGACTTCCAGCGGATCATCGGCGTCGAGGCCCGCCAGCAGGTGCTCGACCTGGTCGGCCGGCTGCCGGACGCCGCCGTGGCCTGCGTCGGCGGCGGCAGCAACGCGATGGGGCTGTTTCATGCGTTCATCCCGGACTCCTGCGTCGCGCTGGTCGGCTGCGAAGCCGGTGGCGACGGCATCGAGACCGGTCGGCACGCTGCGCCGCTGACCGCCGGCACGCCCGGCGTGCTGCACGGCGCCCGTAGCTACCTCATGCAGGACGACGACGGGCAGACCCTCGACACCACCAGCATCAGCGCGGGCTTGGACTACCCAGGCGTCGGCCCCGAGCACGCCTGGCTGCACGACAGCGGACGGGCGACCTACTCCGGGATCTCCGACGACTGGGCGATGGCCGCGCTCGCCAAGCTGGCGCGGTCCGAGGGCATCCTGTGCGCCATCGAGACCGCCCACGCCTTCGCCGGCGCCTGTGACTGGGGTCGCGCCCAGGTGGCCGCCGGCCGGGCCGCGCAGGACCTCGTCATCGTCATCAACACGAGCGGTCGCGGCGACAAGGACGTCGACACCGCGGCTCGCTTTTTCGGCCTGGTCAGCAACGAGGA
>JAYUMN010000415.1:0-2351 GCA_043762595.1 Frankiales bacterium | reverse complement strand
CGGGGCAAGCGCAGGATCCACGCGACCCCCGACAGCTACGAGGTCGCGGCCTGCCGGCCGTGGCTGATGGCCGAGTTGGCCGCGGTGCAGCCCGAGCTCGTCGTGCTGCTCGGTGCGACCGCGGCCAAGACCGTCTACGGCCCGTCGTTCCGAGTGACCCAGCAGCGGGGGGTGCTGATGGCCTGGCCCAGCGCGGGTGGACCGCAGGCCCTCGCCACGATCCACCCGTCGGCGGTGCTACGGGCCGACGACCGCGAAGCGGCGCTGGCCGGTCTAGTGGCCGACCTGCGGGTGGTCACAGCCGTGTTCGCAGCGCTCTAATCGTGCGGTCGGCGGGAGTCATAGGCCAACAGGCTCGGGACGAGCGCCGCCACCAGCAGGGTCAGCCCGATGACGGTCAGCCCGCCGGCAACCACCGACCCCTGGAGCCCGACCAAGGTCGCGCCACCACCGGATCGAACGTCACCGAGCCGTGGCCCGCCGGCGACCACGACGATAAAGACGCCGCCGAGCCGGCCGCGCATGTCATCCGGCGCGGCGGCCTGCAGGATCGCCGTCCGGAACACCGCGGACACCATGTCGGCGGCGCCCGCGCCGGCGAGCAGCAGCAGCGCGAGCCACAGCCGCCCGGTCAGCCCGAAGCCGACGATGCAAGCGCCCCACGCCACGATCGCGGCGACGACCGCGGCGCCCTGCCGGTGGATCCGGCCGAACCAGCCGCCGAACAGCGCCCCGAACAGGCCGCCAGCGGCCAGCGCGCTGTACATCGCGCCGGCGCCGGCCTCCCCACCGCCGTACACCTGGTCGGCCAGCGGGGCGAACAGCGCCCGCGGCAGTCCAAAGATCATCGCGATGAGGTCGACCACGAAGGTGAGCAGCAGCACCCGTCGAGTCCTCAGGAACACCAGCCCCTCCAGCACGCTGGCGAGCCCCGCCCGACGACCGCCACCTGCCGGCGCCATCGACGGCAGCGACGCCACCGCCCACAGCGTCGCCACGAACGACAACGCGTCCACCCCGTACGCCGCGCCGAAGCCGAAGCCGCCGACGAGCAGGCCGGCCAGGAGCGGCCCGCCGGTGGTGCCGATACCGAACTCGACCTGCCGCAGGGCGTTGCCCGCGGGCAGCAGCTCGACCGGCAGCAGCCGCGGGATGAACGCCTGCCGGGCCGGGCTGTCGATGGCGAACAGACCGGCTTGGACAGCGACAACGGCGTAGAGCAACCAGGTCTGCCGCCAGCCGGCAACGGCCTGCACCAGCAGCAGGCTGGATAGCCCGGCCTGGCAGCAGGTCGTGGCGAGCACGAGGCGCCGCCGGTCGACGGCGTCGGCCACTGCCCCGCCGTACAGACCGAAGACGACCAGCGGAACGAAGCCGGCGAGCCCGACGAGGCCCACCGCGGCGGCCGACCGGGTCTGCGCGTAGACCTGCAGCGGCACCGCGACCAGGGTGACCTGGGTGCCGATGACCGAGACGGCGTCGCCGATCAGCAGGTTGCGGAAGCCGGGCGATCGACGCAGCGGCGTCAGGTCGAGGGTGAGCCCGGCGAGCCGGCGGCGCGGCGAGTCCTCGAGCGCGGTCACGGGGACAGCCTCTCGACTCCCCACTGCCCGGCCTCGAGGCGGTAGCGGAGCCGGTCGTGCAGCCGAGACGGGCGACCCTGCCAGAACTCGACCGTCACGGGAACGACCCGCAAGCCCCCCCAGAAATCCGGCACCGGCACCGGCCCGCCGGCGAACCGCGCCTCGAGCTCGGCCGCCCGCCGCTCGAGCACCTCCCGGTCGGCCACGACCCTCGACTGGTGGGACACCCACGCGCCGATCTGCGAGCTGCGCGGCCGGGAGTGGAAGTACTCGCTGGTCTCCGCTCGACTGACCTGCTCGACCGTGCCGACCACGACGACCTCCCGCTCGAGCTCGACCCACGGGAAGACCAGCGAGGCATGCGGGTTGGCGAGCGCCTCACGACCCTTACGGCTGGTCAGGTTGGTGAAGACCACCAGGCCGCGCTTGTCGTGCGCCTTCAGCAGCACGGTGCGGGCACTGGGACGACCTTGGACGTCGGCCGTGGCGAGCACGACCGCGTTGGGTTCGACGAGTCCGGCCGTGGCCGCATCGGCGAACCAGTGAGCGAACTGCTCGTGCCAGGTCGGCGCCAGGTCGGCCTCCGAGAGCCCGTCGCGGGAATAGTCCCGCCGCATTCCTGCCGGATCACTGGCCATGACCAGCAGCCTGTCGCACACCCCACGGGCGGGCACGGCAGACTGCGCCGCAGGGCAACACCCGCCGACGCAAGGAGCGCCACACCATGGCCGACGAGACCCTCTTCAAGCCCGGTCTGGAGGGCGTGGT
>JAYUMN010000414.1:0-2923 GCA_043762595.1 Frankiales bacterium | reverse complement strand
CTGCCGGCCTGCCGCGCCCGGTCGGCGGCAGCCAGGTCGAGCCGCCGGATCAGGACCACCCCGAGGCCGTTGAGGAGCGCGACGCAGGGCAGGATCAGCGGATCGGCGTACGGCGCGAAACGCCGGAGTGCAAGGTGGGCCAGCCCGAACAGCGCGCCCAGCCCGAGGCCGTAGCCGAGTGTGCCGGACGGGATGCGGCCATTCTGGGAGATGCCGACCGCGGCGTAGCCGGCCGCGGCCAGCAACGTAGCGAACACGAGCAGGAGCAGCTCGGCGCCGCGGCGGTGCCCGGTGGCCAGCGTGGTCACGGCGCTGGACTCTGGATCGGACCAGCCGAGCACGGTGCGGGACCGGCGCTCGTGGGCGCCGGCGAAACCAGCGGGCAGGCAAGCTGGCCCTGCTGCTTCAGCCGCGTCACGATGGTCCGGGCATCGGTCTTGCTTTTTGCCACGATGCCGCGCTCCACCCGGTCGCGGTAGACCTCCGGCAACTGGTCGGTGGCCAGGTCGGTGCGTTCGTCGACGGTGGCGAGGGACAGCCCGGCGACGCTACCTCGCACGCCCCGGAACACCGCGACGTGCTGGCCCTGGACGCCGATGTAGTACTGCGTGCGCAGATAGGCCCAGCCGGCGCCGGCGCCGATGATCAGCAGGATGAGGACGGCGGTCAGGACGAGCCCGGCCCGCCGCCGGCCCCGACGGTTGCCAGACGTCGTGACCGCCGGGGCGACGGCCGGCGTCTCGCGGCCCTCGGCGACCTGCGCCCGGCTGGCAGCGCTGTCGGCAACCCCAGGTGGCGGGGCTTGCGGGGCCTCGGCCGCGGCGCCGGCGACGACGGGTATGAGGACCGGACCACGGTCGCCATCAACGGCGTCGGCGACGACGACCGTGACGTTGTCAGGTCCACCACCGCGGAGCGCAAGCGAGACGAGCCGGTCGACGGCCTGCTGCGGATCGGGCATCGACAGTGCCTCGCGCAGTGTGTCCAGGCTGCCGACCGGGCCGGTGAGACCGTCGCTGCACAGCAGGTAGCGATCACCCTCACGGATCTCACGGACCGACAGGTCCAGCTCGAGGCCCGACCGGCCATCCAGCGCCCGGGTGATCATCGACCGCTGCGGATGCGTCGTCGCCTCCTGCTCGCTGATTCTGCCCTCGTCGACGAGCGCCTGAACGAGGGTGTGGTCGTTGGTGATCTGGCTGAGCTGGCCGCCGCGCAGTAAGTAGCAGCGCGAGTCGCCGACATGCAGCAGACCCATCCGGCTGCCGGCCGACAGGATCGCCGTGAGGGTGGTGCCCATGCCCGCCAGGGAGGGGTCGCCGGCGACCATGTCGTGCAGGTGTTCGTTGGCGCGCTCGGCCGCCTCACGCAGGGCGGTCAGCAGATCCGCGCCGGGGGCGTCCTCATCCAGCGGCGCCAACGAGGCGATCGCGACGGCGCTCGCCACCTCGCCGGCGGCGTGGCCACCCATGCCGTCTGCGACGGCGAGCAACCGCGGGCCGGCGTAGACGGAATCCTCGTTGCCGGTCCGCAGCAGCCCGGTGTGCGAGCGTGCGGCGAAGCGCAGGGCCAACGTCACCGGCGTAGCTCGAGGACGGTCTTGCCGATCTTGATCTGCGCGCCGAGCGGCACCGGCGTCGGGCGGCTGACCTTGCTGCCCGCCAGGTAGGTGCCGTTGGTTGAGCCAAGATCCTCGACCAGCCACGAGCCGTCGCCTGGGATGAGTCGGGCATGCCGGCTGCTCGCGTAGTCGTCGGTCAGGACCAGCGTCGAGTCGTCAGCCCGGCCAAGGGTGACCGGTACGTCGGCCAGGGTGACGGTGGTGCCGGCGAGGGAGCCTTCGGTGACGACGAGCCGCCTGGCGGCGCTGCGCTTGACCGTCTTGGCCGGTCGCGTCGGTGTGGCGCTCGTCCGTGGCCCGCGGACCGGGTCGGCACCGGACCGACGGAACAGATCGGTACGGATGGTGCGGACTGCGGCGAGCACGAACAGCCAGAGCAGGATGAGGATGCCGTACTTCGCGACGGCGACGACGAGCGCGCTGCCCATCTAGGTCCCCGCCCGGTAGACCAGCTCGGTCGTGCCGACGCCGATGCGATCACCGTCGTGCAGTGGCGACACCGATACGGCCCTGCCGTTGACGCGGGTGCCATTGGTCGAGCCGAGGTCTGTGACAGTGGCCGAGTCGCCGTCGAGGCGGACCTCGGCATGCCGCCGACTCACGCCCGCGTCGTCGAGCCGGAGCCCGGCCTCGGCGCCGCGACCGACCACGAGCAACGGTCCGGTCAGCGCGACGATGCGTTCGGGCGCGCCGTCACGGCCTTGCTGCAGGACCAGCTGCGGGGCGGTGTGCGGCACCGGCCGGGCGCGCTCGGAGGTCCTGGAGGTGCTGCTGCGGATCCTGAAGACGCCGGTGTCCAAGCCATCGACCTGCTCGAACCGCACACCCACCGGACCGACGAACGACCAGCCCTGCTCGGTGGCATGCTCGGACACCATCGCTGCCAGCTCGGTGCGCAGCGGTGCGTCGTACGTCGAGAGGCGGGCGGCATCGGAGGCGCCCAGCTCGACGGTGTAGTCGTTGGGGATGAGCACCCGACCGGGCCCGAGGATGGCCTTTTTGTCTTCGGCCTCGCGAACCAGGGCAGCGGCGACCTCGACCGGCTCGACGACCCCGCCGAAGGCGCGGGCGAACACGCCCTCGACCAAGCCTTCGAGCCGACGCTCGAAGCGCTGCAGCACGCCCACGTGAGCTCCCTTCCCGTCGTGGGGTGATCGTATCGGTGTGCCCTACGGCGACGGCTGTCACCGGCCCGGGTGCTAGGTTGGCGCCGCACTCGGGCGAGTGGCGGAATGGCAGACGCGCACGGTTCAGGTCCGTGTGTCCGAAAGGACGTGGGGGTTCAACTCCCCCCTCGCCCAC
>JAYUMN010000413.1:0-2169 GCA_043762595.1 Frankiales bacterium | reverse complement strand
GTGTGCTTGAAGCCGCCGTGCGGCATCTCGGCCACCAGCGGGATGTGCGTGTTGATCCAGACGCAGCCGAAGTCCAGCCGCTTTGCCATGCGCATCGCGCGACCGTGGTCGCGGGTCCAGACACTCGACGCCAGGCCGTACTCCACGCCGTTGGCCCAGCGGACGGCCTCGTCCTCGTCGGTGAAGCGCTGCACAGTGATAACCGGCCCGAAGACCTCGTTCTGGACGATCTCGTCGTCCTGCCGCAGGCCGCTGACCACGGTCGCCTCGTGGAAGAACCCGCGGGCGAGCTTGCCCGCGGAGCGCGAGCCGCCGGCCTGTACCTGGGCGTGGTCGGGCAGCCGGGACAGGAAGCCCTGCACCCGCTCAAGCTGGGCAGCGCTGTTGACGGGACCGAACAGCACGTCCTCGTCGTCGGGCAGCCCGGTCTTGGCAGCACTTCGGGCCTGCTCGGCCAACGCCGCCACGAAGTCGTCGTGCACCCCGGGCGCGGTCAGGACTCGCGTCGCCGCCGTGCAGTCCTGGCCGGCGTTGAAGTAGCCCGCCACGGCGATGGCTTCAGCAGCCGCCTCGATGTCGGCGTCGTCGAACACCACGACCGGCGCCTTCCCGCCGAGCTCCAGATGGACCCGCTTGAGATCCTTGGACGCCCCAGCAGCCACCTCCATGCCAGCACGCACCGAGCCGGTGATGGACACCATTTGCGGGATCTTGTGGTCGACCAGCAGGCGGCCGGTCTGCCGGTCACCGCACACCACGTTGAAGACCCCAGCCGGCAGGAACTCCGCCATGAGCTCGGCCATCAGCAGCGTGGAGACGGGCGTCGTGTCCGACGGCTTGAGCACGACGGTGTTGCCCGCGGCAATGGCCGGCGCCCACTTCCAGACGGCCATCATCATCGGGTAGTTCCAGGGCGTCACCTGCGCGCAGACCCCGATGGGCTCGCGCCGGATCATGGACGTCATGTCCGCCATGTACTCACCGGCGGAACGTCCCTCGAGCACTCGCGCCGCCCCGGCGAAGAAGCGGATCTGGTCGACCATCGGGGGCAGCTCCTCGCTGGCAGTGAGGCCGAGGGGCTTGCCGGTGTTCTCGGACTCGGCATGCACGAACTCCTGCGCGCGCTCCTCCATCGCGTCGGCGATCCGGAGCAGGGCGCGCTGCCGCTCAGCCGGGGTGGTGTCCCGCCACGTCTCGAAGGCATTGGCGGCAGCCGAGAACGCGACATCAACATCCTCGGCTCCGGAAACCGGGGCAGCGGCGAACACCTCTCCCGTGGAAGGGTTGACGACGTCACTGAACCGCCCCGAAACGGCCTCGACCCGGGCTCCATCGACGAAGTTCTGCAGCTGCCGAGCCATCGGTCTCCTTCAGGTCGTGCGCGGATCAGGCGGTGACGTGCGCCACAGGGAAGCATCCGTCAGGCGCCCTGGCGAGTGTCCACGCAGGTGCGGCGCGCACCGAAAACGCACCTCAGCGTCCACTGGCAGGCGCTCTCTGATCGCTACGGTCGGCATCCGGCGCGACGCGAACTTGCGCGAAGGAGGTTGACGTGTCGCAACCCCGGTCCCTCCGGATGGCAGGCAAGCGACGGCGGTCGGCCAGCATGGTTGCGATGTGGTCATCCGGGCGGCCGCGGCCGCGGCCGCCGCTGCCAAGCCCCTGGCGGCCCAGCCCGGTTATGCCCGCGCTGTGGCACTGATGCAGGTCGCCGCCGGCATCACGGCCAGCGCCGATGCGCTGGCCGTGCGCATCGCAGCTGGGCCCCTATCGTGACGAGACCCGCCCCCAAGGCGCCAATGTGTGCGCTCGCGCTGGGGGAACTGCTCCCGACACCGACTTGCCGACAAGTTCCTGGTCCGTGCTGAACGTTCCGGACGCCGCCATGCCCGACCTCGTTGCCGACCCGCGGCTGCCGGTCGCGTCCTTCACGGGGTCCGGCCTGGTGGGCTGGCGACTCCGCGCCGCGGTGCCCCCGACTACGTCACCCTCGAGCTCGGGGGAAACGCCGCCGTCCTGGTGGCCTCCGACTGGTGCTCACCCGCGGATCTACAGCGGGCCGCGGAGCGCGTCGCGCGCTTCGCCACCCACCAGGCGGGCCAGTCGTGCGTCGCGGTGCAACGGGTCTACGCCGACGCCTGGACCCAGGTCGCCCTACGCGCCGACATC
>JAYUMN010000412.1:0-3479 GCA_043762595.1 Frankiales bacterium | reverse complement strand
CACGTAGAACATCAGGAACCGGTCGATGGTGCGCACCAGCGTCTCGGTGTCGACGTCGGTCAGGAACAGCTCGGCGTGTCGAGGGGTGAAGCCGCCATTGCCACCGACGTAGAGATTCCAGCCGTGTTCGGTGGCGATGATGCCGACATCCTTGCTGCGCGCCTCGGCGCATTCGCGGGCGCAGCCGCTGACGCCGAGTTTGATCTTGTGTGGTGCGCGCAGTCCGCGGTATCGCAGTTCCAGGGCCACCGCCAGCGCGGTCGAGTCCTGTACGCCGTACCGGCACCAGGCTTGGCCGACGCAACTCTTGACGGTGCGCAACGACTTGCCGTAAGCGTGGCCGCTCTCCATCCCGGCGTCGACGAGCCGCTTCCAGATCAGCGGCAGTTGCTCGACCCGGGCGCCGAACAGGTCGATCCGCTGCCCACCAGTGATCTTTGTGTAGAGCCCGAAGTCCTTGGCCACCTGGCCGATGACGAGCAGCTCGTCCGGCGTGACCTCACCGCCGGGCAGGCGTGGGACGACGCTGTAGCTGCCGTCCTTCTGCAGATTGGCCAGCATGTGGTCATTGGTGTCCTGCAGCCGGCCCTGCTCGCCGTCCAGGACGTAGCCGCCACCCAGGCTGGACAGGATCGAGGCGGCCGTCGGCTTGCAGATGTCGCAGCCACGGCCGGTGCCGTGCTCGGCCAGCAGCCGGCTCCAGGTGCGGATCCCGCGGACCCGCACGACCTCGAACAGCTCTGCCCGGGACAGCGAGAAGTGCTCGCACAGAGCGGTACTCATCGAAATGCCCTGCAACTCGGCTTCTTCCCCGACGATCTGACTGACCAGGCCGACGCAGGACCCGCATCCGGTGCCGGCCTTGGTGCAGTGTTTGACCGCCGCGACGTCTGGGGTGAGTCGGGCGGCCTCGCGCAGGGTCGCCTTGCTGACGGCGAAGCACGAGCAGACCTGGGCCGTGTCTGGCAGGACCATCGGCGCGGCGCCGATGCTGGCCGGCAGCACCAGGTCGGCCGGCGGCCCGGTCAGCATGCCGCCGACCATCGGCCGCAGCAACGGGTAGCAGCTGGCGTCGCCGACGAGAACCCCGCCGAGCAGCACGGTTGCGTCGTCGGAGACCACGAGCTTCTTGTAGAGCCCGGCGACCGGGTCGGCGTAGACCAGCTCCAGTGCGCCCGGCGTGGCGGCGTGCGCATCGCCGAAGCTCGCCACGTCGATGCCGAGACATTTAAGCTTGGTCGACAGGTCACCACCCTGGAAGCTCGCGCCGCCGCCGAGGAGCCGATCGACGACGACCTCGGCCATCGCATAGCCGGGGGCAACCAGACCCCAGCAGCGACCGGCGGCGTTCGCGCACTCCCCCACGGCGAAGATGTCGAGCGCGTTCGTCCGGCACGCGTCGTCGACGACAACCCCCCCCGCTCGGCGATCTGGAGCCCAGCGGTGCGAGCGAGGGTGTCGTGCGGACGGATGCCGGCGGAGAACACCACCAGGTCGACATCCAGCGGGTCGCCCTCCGCAAAGATCATCCGCAGGCCGCGGTCATTTTCCTGGATGATCTTTGTCGTTGCTCCGACGCGCACCCGCACCCCGAGCTGCTCGACCAGCCGACGCAGCGCCTGGCCGCCGCCCTCGTCGACCTGCAGCGGCATTAGCCGGGGCGCGAACTCAACGACGGTGGTCTCGAGCCCCAGGGCTCTGAGCGCGTTGGCGGCCTCCAGCCCGAGCAGTCCGCCACCGACCACCGCGCCGGTCCGCGCGCCCGCCGCGTGCGCCCGGATCGCGGCCAGGTCCTGCATCGTGCGGTAGACGAACCGCCCAGGGCCGGTTGAACCGGGCACCGGCGGCACGAAGGGCGTCGAGCCGGTGGCGAGCACCAGCGCGTCGTACGCCGTGACCCGGCCGCTCCTGGCCGTGACCGTGCGACGCACGGTGTCGACGGCCACGACCGGGTCGCCCAGCCGCAGGTCGACCGCGGGGTGGAGCTGGGCCGGCAGGGCGAGATCAGCCCCGTCGAACCAGGTGGACAGCCCGACCCGGTCGTAGGCCGCGACGTCCTCCTCGGCGTGCACGACGACGCGCCAGGTGTCGGTGAGGCCGCGGTCGACGGCTGCGTCGACGAGCCGGTGACCGACCATCCCGTGACCGACGACGACCAGGGTCCTGCTCATGCTGACTCCTTCTCGAACGCGGGCCGGCGCAGCAGCCCGGCGACGGTGGGCGCGCAGGTGCCGCAGCCGGTGGTGGCGCGGGTGGCCAGAGCCGCCTCGGCGACGGTGCGGCAGCCGCTGTCACGCAGGGCGCCGGCGGTCACCGCGTTGCAGGTGCAGACGAGATCGTCGTCCTCGAGGTCGGCCGGGGCCGGCGCCCGGCGGGACGCGACCAGCAACGGGGTCCGGTCGGCCGGCAGGGGGCTGGCCCGGTCGAAGGCCTGGGTGACCGCGCCGACGGTCGACAGGTCGCCGAGCAACAGGGCGCCGATGAGCAGCCCATCGCGGACGACCAGCTTTTTGTACACGTGGCGGGTCGGGTCGGCCCAGACGAGCACCTCGAGCCCGTCGCCGACGTCGTCGAGGCCGGGCCCGGTGTCGCCCATCGCCGCGACCTCGAGCCCGAGGGCCTTGAGCCGGATGATCAGTCGCGAGCCGAGATAGCGCGTCGACCGACCGGTCAACACGTCGGCCAGCACCGCCGCCTGCTCCCAGGCAGGCGCGACGAATCCGTAGACCTCCCCGCGGTGCTGCGCACACTCGCCGATCGCGAAGACCGCCGGGTCGTCGGTGGCCAGCAGGTCATCGACGAGGATCCCCCGGCCGACCACCAACCCGATCGATCGCGCGAGCTCGACCTGGGGTCGCACGCCGCAGGCGAGTAGGACCAGGTCCCCATCGACGTGTCGTCCGTCGGCGAGGCCGACCCCGGTGACCCGCTCCGTGCCGTTGAAGCCACGTATCCCGGTGACCCGGCTGGCGAACGAGCCGAGGTGCACGCCCACCCCGAGCGCCTCGACTGCCCGGCGCAGCACTGCGCCGCCCGGACCGTCGAGCTGGGTGTCCATCAGGTGCCCGGCCCCGTGTACGACCTCGACCGACAGGCCGTGCTGCAGCAGGCCGCGGGCCGCCTCCAACCCGAGCAGGCCGCCGCCAACGACAACCGCGCGGGTGGCCCGGCCGGCCGCCTGGGCGATCTCGGCGCAGTCGGTGAGGGTGCGGAACACGAAGACGCCCTCGAGCAGGGTCCCCGCCGGCCCGGCTATCCCGTGCACCGGCGGGACGACAGCGGTGCTGCCGGTGGCGGACACCAGCGCGTCGTACGCCACGGCAGTGCCGTCGGCGGCGGTGACGGTGCGCGCGGCCCGGTCGACCGCGGTGACGGCCACCCCCAGGTGCCGCACCGGACCAGGTCGTTCGACCAGCGCGATGTTCCCGCTCGCCCGCCGGCCGGCGAGCACATCCGAGAGCAGGATCCGGTTGTAGGCC
>JAYUMN010000411.1:0-10005 GCA_043762595.1 Frankiales bacterium | reverse complement strand
AGCTGCAGCTCGATGTCGTCCTCGCCGATCGCGACGCGGTGCTGGACGCCCGTGGTCTGATGACGGCGGTGGAGTCGGCAGGGGGACGGCTGGTGCTGGCACCGGTCGCCTTGGACGACGGCACGCCGCGGCACGATCCGGAGCGCCTCGCCGCGGCCTACCGGCAGGTCATGGCCGACGAGCGCAACGAGGAGGACCTCACATGGCGATGACCGCCGCGGTCAAGGACGAGTTGTCCAGGCTCATCGTCACCAGGCCGTGCTGCCGCAAGGCCGAGATGGCCGCTCTGTTGCGCTTCGCCGGCGGCCTGCACCTGGTGGCCGGCAAGGTCGTCATCGAGGCCGATGTGGATGCCGGCAGCACTGCGCGGCGACTGCGCAAGGAGGTCGCCGAGGTCTACGGCCATGCGAGCGACGTGCACGTCGTCGCGGCCGGTGGGTTGCGCAAGGGCAACCGGTGGATCGTGCGCGTCGCCAAGGACGGCGACGGTCTCGCCCGGCAGTCCGGGTTGCTCGACGGTAACGGCCGGCCGGTGCGCGGGCTGCCGCCGCAGGTCGTCAGCGGTGGCATCTGCGATGCGGCTGCGGCCTGGCGGGGGGCGTTCCTCGCGCACGGTTCGCTGACCGAACCGGGGCGCTCCAGTTCCCTTGAGATCACCTGCCCGGGTCCGGAGGCAGCGCTCGCCCTGGTCGGCGCCGCCCGCCGGCTCGGGGTGCAGGCCAAGGCGCGCGAGGTCCGCGGGGTCGACCGGGTCGTCGTCCGGGACGGCGACGCCATCGCCGTGCTGCTCACCCGGCTCGGCGCCCACGAGGCGTTGATGGCCTGGGAGGACCGCCGGATGCGCCGCGAGGTGCGGGCCACCGCCAACCGCCTCGCCAACTTCGACGACGCCAACCTGCGCCGGTCGGCTCGGGCCGCCGTCGCTGCCGGCGCCCGGGTCGAACGCGCCATGCAGATCCTCGGCGACGACGCCCCCGAGCATCTGCTGCTCGCCGGCCGGCTGCGGATGGAACACGCCAACGCCTCATTGGAGGAGCTCGGCTCCCTTGCCGACCCGCCGATGACCAAGGACGCGGTCGCCGGGCGGATCCGCCGGTTACTGGCGATGGCCGACAAGCGGGCCAAGGACGGCGGCCTTCCCGACACCGAGGCCAACGTGACGGTGGACATGCTGGCCCCATGAGCTCGATCGCCCTCGTTGGCGACGTCGACGGGGGCGTGCTGCGGGCCGCCGGCTGGGACGTCCGGGGCGCCCTCAGCACGATGCCGTACGACGATCCGCGCGATGTCCCGTCGTACGCGTCGGTGGCTGATCTTTGCGCGGATGACGGGCTGGACGCGGTGGCCCTCGACGGGAGCGACCCGCTGCTGGCCAGGCACCTGCCGGTGGTGCGCGCGAACGGCAAGCACGTCCTGCTGGCCTCGGCCGCACCGCTGGACCTCACTGTGCTGCGGGCCGCGCGGACCGTCGAGACGGCCGCCGAAGTCGTCGTCGCGCTGGCCGAGCGCTGGGAACCATGGGCGCTGACGGTGGCTGCCGCGCTGCCGCTGGTCGGGTCGCCGGCGTTGCAGGTGACCGTGCGCGGGTGGTCGACCGGGGAGGCCGCGGCGGCCGAGCTGGTCGACCTGGCGCAAGCCTGGTGCGGCGAGGTCGTCGCGGTGGTCGCCGCGCCCGCGCCGCTGCCGGCAGCCAGCCTCGGCGAGGGCCTGCCGGTTGCCTGGTCGCTGCTGCACGCCTCCGGGGCCACCATGCTGATCAGCCACCGGGGGTCACCGCCGCTGGCCCGGCTGTCGTTCGCAACCGCCCGGCTGGAGGCCGGGCCGTTGGGGGCGCGCTGGGAGGGCGGCGCCGAGCTACCGCTGCTGGCGACGCCGGACCGGCGGGAGGTGCCGCTGCGCGCGGCTCTTCCACCTGGCAGCTCAGCCGGGCTGCTGGCCTGCGCGGTCGACCTGCTTGCCGCGACCCGGGGGCGGGAGCTGGCCACCTTGGCTTGGCCGTGGCCGGCTGACCTCGGTGACCTGCAGTCGGTGGGCCGGGTGCTGGCGGCGCTGCGCGAGTCGGCCCGCACCGAGGCGCTCGTCCGCGTCGGCTGAGCCCGGCGCGCCCGGCCCGGCTGCACGCGGCGACGGGTGGCGGGTCCAGCCCGGCCGTTCGCTAACCTCCCCACGGCACGACAGAGCCGTCGACACGAGGAGACCTCCAGTGACCGTCCGCGTCGGGATCAACGGCTTCGGCCGGATCGGCCGCAACTTCTTCCGCGCCGTCCAGGCGGGTGGCCAGGACATCGAGTTCGTCGCGTTCAACGACCTCGGCGACGTCAAGACGATGGCCCACCTGCTCAAGTACGACAGCGTGCTCGGCCGCTTCCCCGGCACCGTCGAGGTCGACGGCGCCACGATCGTCATCGACGGCAAGCCGTTGACCGGCTTCGCCGAGCGGGACCCGGCCGCGATCAAGTGGGGGGACGCCGGTGTTGACGTCGTCATCGAGTCCACCGGCTTGTTCACCAAGGCCGCCGACGCCCGCAAGCACGTCGACTCCGGCGGCGCGAAGAAGGTCATCATCAGCGCCCCCGCGACCGATGAGGACCTGACGATCGTGATGGGCGTCAACGACGACAAGTACAACGGCAGCCAGACCGTCCTGTCGAACGCCTCCTGCACCACCAACTGCGTGGCGCCGATGGCCAAGGTGCTGCAGGACAGCTTCGGCATCGAGAACGGCCTGATGACGACGATCCACGCCTACACCGCGGACCAGAACCTGCAGGACAACGTCCACAAGGACCTGCGCCGGGCTCGCGCAGCGGCCCTCAACATTGTGCCGGCCTCGACCGGTGCCGCCAAGGCGACCGCCTTGGTGCTGCCTGAGCTCAAGGGCAAGCTCGACGGCTTCGCAATGCGCGTTCCGGTCCCGACCGGGTCGGTCACCGACCTGGTGGTCACGCTGACGAAGCCGGCCAGCCGCGACGAGGTCAACGCCGCGTTCAAGGCCGCCAGCGAGGCCGGCCTCAAGGGCTATCTCGTCTACACCGATGACCCGATCGTCTCCTCGGACATCGTGACCAGCCCCGCGTCGTGCACCTTCGATTCGCTGCTGACGATGGCACAGGGCAGCCAGGTCAAGATCGTCGGTTGGTACGACAACGAGTGGGGCTACTCCAACCGGCTCGCTGACCTGACGGCGCTCGTCGGCTCGCGACTCTCTTGAGAGCGGCGCTTGACCTCGACGTCACCGGGCAGACAGTGCTGGTCCGGTCGGACCTGAACGTTCCGTTGGCGGATGGCCGGATCACCGACGACGGCCGCATCGTCGCCTCGCTGCCGCTGCTGAGCTGGCTCGTGCAGCAGGGTGCCCGGGTCGTTGTGACCGCGCACCTGGGCCGACCCGGTGGCACGCCCGACCCGGCGTACAGCTTGGCGCCGGTCGCGGAGCGGCTCGGCGAGCTGCTCGGCAAACCGGTCCGCCTGGCGGGCGACGTCGTCGGCCCGGACGCGCAGGCCGCCGTCGCCGAACTGGCGGACGGCGGGATCGTGCTGCTGGAGAACGTCCGCTTCGAGTCGGCCGAGACCAGCAAAGACGACGCCGTGCGGGGCGCCTTCGCCGACCGGCTGGCCGCTTTCGCCGACCTCTATATCGATGATGCGTTCGGCGCGGTGCACCGCAAGCACGCCAGCGTGTACGACGTGGCCGAACGGCTCCCGCACGCGGCCGGCCCGCTGGTCGCGACCGAGGTCGACATGCTGCGCCGGCTCGAGGTCGACCCGGCGCGGCCCTACGTGGTGGTCCTCGGTGGCTCGAAGGTCAGCGACAAGATCCAGGTCATCGAGGCGCTGCTACCCAAGGTGGACCAGCTGCTGGTCGGCGGCGGGATGTGCTTCACCTTCCTCAAGGCGCAAGGTCACCAGGTGGGGACGTCCCTGCTCGAGGAGCAGATGCTCGAGCAGTGCCGGACCCTGCTCGCCTCGGGCAAGATCGTGCTGCCGGTCGACATCGTCGCGGCCGACCGTTTCGCCGCGGACGCGTCGTACGACGTGGTGGCGGCGACCGCGATCCCGGCGGACCGGATGGGGCTCGACATCGGACCGCGATCGGTCGAGCTGTTCAGCCAGCGGCTGCAGGGCGCCCGGACAGTGTTCTGGAACGGCCCGATGGGGGTGTTCGAGCTGGCGCCCTACGCCGAGGGCACCAGGGGGGTCGCCGAGGCGATTGCCTCACTCGGTGACGCGCTCACCGTGGTGGGTGGCGGTGACAGCGCCGCAGCAGTACGGGCCCTTAGCATCGACGAGGACCGCTTCACCCACATCAGCACCGGGGGAGGGGCGTCCCTGGAGCACCTAGAGGGCAAGACGCTGCCGGGCCTGGAAGTCCTCGATGCGTAAGCCGCTGATGGCCGGCAACTGGAAGATGAACCTCAACCACCTCGAGGCCATCGCCCTGGTCCAGAAGCTGTCGTTCAGCCTGTCGGACAAGGACTTCGACGCGGTCGAGGTCGCGGTCCTGCCGCCATTCGTCGACCTGCGCAGCGTGCAGACGCTCATCGACGGTGACCGGCTCCGGATCGGCTACGGCGGGCAGGACCTCTCGACGCACGACAACGGGGCCCACACCGGCGACATCAGCGGGGCGATGTTGGCCAAGCTCGGCTGCAGCTACGTCGTCGTCGGGCACAGTGAGCGGCGCGCGCAGCACGGCGAGGGCGACGAGGTGGTCCGCGACAAGGTGCTGGCCGCCGGCCGGCACGCGCTGGTGCCGATCCTGTGCGTCGGCGAAGGCCTGCCGGTCCGCGCGGCGAACGGCCACGTGGCGCACTGTTGCGGCCAGCTCGAGCGGGCGTTGGACGGCGTCCCTGCCAAGCTGCTCGAGACGCTGGTGATCGCCTACGAACCGGTGTGGGCCATCGGGACCGGCAAGGTCGCCACACCGCAGGACGCGCAGGAGGTCTGCGCCGCGCTGCGGGCCCGGCTTGCAGCGCTGACGACCCATCAGGTCGCCGACGGGGTCCGGGTGCTCTACGGCGGCTCGGTCAAGGCGGGCAATGTCGCCGAGCTCATGCAGCAGCCCGACGTCGACGGGGCGCTGGTCGGCGGGGCGTCGATCGACGCCGAGGAGTTCGCCCGGATCGTGACCTACCCGACACATAGCGGCTGAGCCAGCCCCGACCAAGGTCACCGGCAGGTCACGATCTGTCCCCGGCGCCAGGTCGCGCTTCCCGGGCGGAAATAGTCGCCGTACAGTCCCGCCAAACCCCGGCGTCTCCGTCGTGCGGCCCCGACCCAGGGCCGTCGGACGGGCCGTCGAACTGCGCAGGAAAGGCCCGCCTTGACGGCTCCGCTCAACGTCGACGCTTCGGCCGCCAGCGCAACCCTGAACGCCACGCTGGCCGGAGCCGGCCGTCCGTCGATCGAAGGCCGCTCGCTCGGCCGGATCGCCTGGACCAGGCTCAGGCGCGACAAGGTCGCGATCGCCGGCGCTGTCGTCGTCGCGCTGCTCATCTCGGTGGCGCTGCTGGCCCCGTTCATCGTCGATCTGTTCGGGCACCCGCCGAACGAGTTCCACCAGGAGCTCATCGACCCCTCCCTGCAGGTGCCCCGCACGCCTCGTGGCGGAATGAGCACCGACTTCCTACTCGGCGTGGAGCCGGTCAACGGCCGCGACCTGTTCAGCCGGATCGTCTACGGCTCGCGGATCTCGCTGCTGGTGGCCTTTCTCGCCACCCTCCTGTCGGTCGTCATCGGGGTCGTGTTCGGGGTGACCGCGGGCTACTTCGGCGGCTGGGTCGACACCATCATCAGCCGCACAATGGATACCTTCCTGGCGTTCCCGCTGCTGCTGTTCGCGATCGCCCTCGCCGGTGTCGTGCCGGACCAGGCCTTCGGTCTCCAGGGCGACGTGCTTCGGCTGGGGTTGCTGATCTTCATCATCGGCTTTTTCAACTGGCCCTACATCGGCCGGATCATCCGTGGCCAGACCCTGTCGCTGCGCGAGCGGGCGTTCGTCGACGCCGCCCGCACCCTTGGCGCCCGCCCGCCGTACATCATCGTGCGCGAGCTGCTGCCCAACCTGGCGGCGCCGATCCTGATCTACTCGACCCTGCTGATCCCGACCAACATCTTGTTCGAGGCGGCGTTGTCCTTCCTCAGCGTCGGGGTCCGGCCGCCGACCGCGACGTGGGGCGGCATGTTGTCGGACGCGGTGCACTACTACACGATCGCGCCGTATTTCATGATCATCCCTGGCCTGGCCATCTTCGTCACCGTCCTGTCGTTCAACCTGCTCGGCGACGGCCTGCGCGACGCCCTCGACCCGCGCGCCCGCTGACCGCTGCCATCGGTTCCATCCGCCACACGACGAGGGGTGCACAGCACATGAAACGAACCCGCGCAGTTTCGACAGCCGCCGCCGTCGCTGCCCTCACCGTGGGCCTTGCCGCCTGTGGCGGCAGCAGCAGCACCAGCACCACCAAGACAGCCGGCGGCTCGGACAACGCTCCGTCCTACAACGCCGGCGTCGGCAAGGTCTTCAACGCCTCGGCCACCAAGGGCGGCACACTGCGGCTGGCCAATCCCGGTGACTGGGACTCCCTGGACCCGGCCGACACCTACTACGCCTACTCCTGGAACTTCATCCGGCTCTACGGCCGCTCGCTGGTGATGTTCAAGCCGGGCCCGGGCAGCGAGGGCACCCAACTGGTGCCGGATCTCGCCACCTCGCTCGGCAAGCCCAGCGACAACGCCAAGACCTGGACCTACACGCTGCGCAAAGGCCTGAAGTTCGAGGACGGCTCACCGATCACCTCCAAGGACGTGAAGTACGCCGTCGAGCGGGCCCTGGACAAGACGGTGTTCCCGGACGGCCCGACGTACATGAACGACTTCCTCGACCTGCAGGGCTATACGAGCCCGTACAAGGACAAGACGCCGGACAAGCTCGGCCTCAAGGCGGTCGACACACCCGACGCCACGACCGTCGTGTTTCACCTCACCAAGTCGTTCAGCGGGTTCGACTACTTCGCGATGCAGCCCGACACGATGCCGGTGCCGGCGGCCAAGGACACCGGCGCGAAGTACAAAGAACACGTCGTCTCCTCCGGGCCCTACAAGTTTGCGACGAACAACCTCGGCAAGAACTTCACCCTGGTGCGCAACGACCAGTGGGATCCGGCGACCGACCCCAACCGCAAGGCCCTGCCGAACAAGATCGAGGTTGCGCTGAACGTCAATGCCGATGATATCGACAACCGGCTGATCGCAGGCGATCTCGACGTCGACGTAGCCGGCTCGGGCGTCCAGCCGGCCGCCCAGGGCCGCATCCTGGCCGACCCGACGCTGAAGAAGCAGGCCGACTCGGCGGCCGTCGCCCGCCTTTGGTACACCTCGATCAACCCCAACGTGGCGCCGCTCGACAACATCCACTGCCGTAAGGCGGTCGAGTACGCCGCTGATAAGTTGGCCTACCAGAACGCCTACGGTGGCCCCCCCGGGGGTGACATCGCCACCGGCCTTATGCCGCCGCTGATCCCGGGCCAGGAGAAGTTCGACCTCTACCCGGCTGGCGCCGACAACAAGGGCGACGTCACCAAGGCTAAGGACGAGTTGACCCAGTGCGGTCAGCCCAGTGGCTTCTCCACCAACTTTGCCTACCGGGCCGAGCGGCCGAAGGAGAAGGCCACCGCCGAGGGCCTGCAGCAGTCGCTGGCCAAAGTCGGCATCAAGGTGACCCTTAAGCCGTTCCCGCAGAAGGACTACTTCTCCCTCTACGCTGGCAAACCCAGCTACGCGAAGAACAACAAGCTGGGCCTGCTCACCAACGGCTGGGGCGCCGACTGGCCGGACGGTTTCGGCTTCCTGCAGCAGATCGTCGACAGCCGGGTCATCCGGGCGACCGGTGGCTCGTCGAACATCAGCGTGGCAATCCCCGAGGTCGACAAACTGCTCGACGCGGCGCTGCTCGAGACCGACACCGCTAAACGCAACAAGCTGTGGGCTGGTATCGACCACCGCGTCATGCAGGACGCGGTGATCCTGCCCGGCGTGTGGGCCCGCGGGCTGCTGTTCCGACCCAAGACGCTGAGCAACGTCTTCATCTCCGACGGCTTCCAGATGTACGACTACGTCTCGATGGGCGTGAAGTAACCGGCTGATCAGCACCGGTCGGGCCTGCGCCGAGGGCGGGCCCGGCCGGTCGTCGCAAGAGGATGTCCGTGCTCACCTACGTGCTCCGCCGCGTGCTTGCGGCCATGCTGTTGATTGTCGTCATCAGCATCGTCGTGTTCTCCATCTTCTTCCTCGTGCCAAGGCTTGCTGGGGCGACTCCACAGGACCTGGCCTCGCGCTACGTCGGCCGGACCGCTGATGCCGCGGCGGTGGACGCGGCCGCCAAGCGGCTTGGCTTCACCGACCCGCTCTACGTGCAATATGGCCGGTTCGCGAAGGCCATCGTGGTCGGCGCGGACTACAACTACGGGCCGTCCACCGAGCACTGCCCGGCGCCTTGTCTGGGCTACTCCTTCATCACCCAGAACCCGGTGCTGCCCGAGTTGCTGGACCGGCTGCCGGTCACCATTTCGCTGGCGTTCGGCGCCGCGGTGCTGTGGGTGGTGTTCGGCGTTGGCGTCGGGGTGCTGTCGGCCCTGCGGCGCGGGAGCGTCTTCGACCGCGCCGCAATGGGTGTGGCGCTCGCCGGTGTCTCGTTACCGATCTTCTTCACCGGGCTGGCGAGCTTGGCCTTCTTCAGCTACGGCCTCGGCATTTTCGCATCCGGTGGCAGCTACGTTGGGATCACCGACAACCCGGCGATGTGGGCCTACGACCTGCTGCTGCCCTGGATCACGCTGGCCTTCCTGTACGCCGCCGGGTATGCCCGGCTGACCCGCGCGGGCATGCTCGAGACGATGGGCGAGGACTACATCAGGACGGCCCGGGCCAAGGGGCTGCCCGAGCGCACCGTTGTGCTCCGGCACGGCTTGCGGTCGGCCCTGACGCCGATCCTGACGATCTTCGGACTCGACCTCGGTCTGCTGCTGGGCGGCGCCATCCTGACCGAGAGCACCTTCTCGCTGCCCGGCATCGGAAAGTACGCCGTCGATGCGACCGTCAACTACGACCTGCCGAAGGTCCTGGGCGTCGTCATGGTGGGCGCGCTGTTCATCGTCATCGCGAACCTCGTCGTCGACATCCTGTACGCCGTCATCGATCCGAGGGTGCGGCTGTGACCCAGCGCGCCTTCCTCGAGGTGCGGGACCTGCGCATCCACTTCCCGACCGACGACGGGCTGGTGAAGTCGGTCGACGGCGTGTCGTTCAGCCTCGAGCGCGGCCGCACCCTGGGGATCGTCGGCGAGTCGGGTTCGGGCAAGAGCGTCACCAGCCTGGGCATCCTGGGCCTGCACAAGGGCGGCCGGGCCGTCATGACCGGCGAGATATGGCTCGACGGCGAGGAACTCGTGGCCGCCCCGGCTGCGCAGGTGCGGCGGCTGCGCGGCAAGAAGATGGCGATGATCTTCCAGGACCCGATGTCGTCGCTGCACCCGTTCTACACGATCGGCGCGCAGATCATCGAGGCCTACCGGGTGCACAACGACGTGAGCAAGAAGCTCGCCCGCGCGCACGCCATCGACCTGCTCGGCCGGGTCGGCATCCCCCGCCCGGCGTCTCGGGTGGACGACCACCCGCACCAGTTTTCCGGCGGCATGCGCCAGCGGGCGATGATCGCGATGGCACTGTCCTGCAACCCGGAGCTGCTCATCGCTGACGAGCCGACGACCGCGCTGGACGTGACGGTGCAGGCGCAGATCCTGGACCTGATTCGCGACCTGCAGCGCGAGTTCGATTCGGCGGTCATCGTCATCACCCATGACCTCGGTGTCGTGGCCGAGGTCGCCGACGACATCCTGGTGATGTACGCCGGGAAACCGGTCGAGCAGGCCGACACCGCTGAGCTGTTCGCGCGGGCCGAGCATCCCTACACCTGGGGGCTGCTCAGCTCGATGCCCCGGCTGGATCG
>JAYUMN010000410.1:0-3849 GCA_043762595.1 Frankiales bacterium | reverse complement strand
CTGTCGATGCGTGCCGCCGCCTGAGCCCCATGACGTCCCCTGTCTGTCGACCGCTTGGTCTACGCAGGCAATGAACACAACCGACCTTTGAGGAATCTGCGGTAGACCATGGTCGTAGTACCAGGCAGTCGCCGTGGTGATGAAGGGCCGGTCCGCCCACTGCCCACGGTGGTCACCGGTGACCGGTCATCGGTGTGCAGCGTTCTGCGCTCACGGGCGGGCACTACGCACCGTCCTGACCGCACCCGGATCGCGACGAGCCGCAGCACCGCACGGCAGGGGATCCGTTGCCCGCTTCCTGGCCGCCACGTCCCTGCCCAGGGGCGCCATAGGCCGTACGTCGTGCTTACGTTGCGACCCCCAGGTAAACCAAAGGTCGTACGACCAAGGTCGTGGAACCGGCCCGTTCCTGATGGAGGTTCCATGACATTCAGTCGTCCCACCCCCCGACGTGTGGCTGCTGTTGCAGCGGTGGGTACCGGTGCCATCCACGCCTGGTTGGTTCCGGCGCACCTGCGGGAGATGCCGCTGCTGGGTGCCTTGTTCCTCGTCGCGGCCTGCTTGTGCGGCGACACCGGGCTGCGACTGTGGCGCAACGACGATCTGCAGGCCTGGCTGGTCGGGACGGTGATCTGTGCCGGGATGACAGCCGGGTACCTCGCGAGCCGCACGGTCGGGTTGCTCTCCCTGCACGAGGCCTGGGACACCCTTGGAATAGCCAGCCTGGTGCTCGACGGGGTGTTTCTCGCCGCGGCCGGCCACCGACTGCCGGCCCATCGACGCCAGCTGCTGGGCTCGTTGGGCGCCGCCACCATGCTGATCGCCGGTCTATCGTCACCGGCCCCGGCGCTGGCCTGGGGTAGCGGCAGCACCTGTCTGAACTCGGGCTGCACGACCGAGTTCGCGGTCCCACTCCCGATCCCCTCGGTACTGGCCCCGACCTCCACCGACGCGACGACGGATTACTACACCCTGAACGAACAGACGGCGAACGTGTCGGTGATCCCCGGCAAGACCACTCCGATGTGGACCTACAACGGCACCTTCCCCGGACCGGTAATCAAGGCCACCAGCGGACGAGCTGTGAAGGTGCATGTCGTCAACGTCAACCTGCCTGAGGCCACGACCCTGCATATGCACGGCGCGCACGTCGCGCCGAGCTCAGACGGCAGCCCGGTCGCGACGTTCGGGGCCGGCAGCAGCACCGACTACAGCTATCCCAACAACCAAAGCGCCCGGATCCAATGGTTTCACGACCATGCCAAGGACCTCACCGGCAAGCACGTCTACATGGGCCTCGCCGGGATGTATCTCATCGGTGACAGCCAGGAGGCTGCCCTGAACCTCCCGACCGGGGCCTACGACGTGCCGGTCATCGTGCAGGACCGGCAGTTCAACACTGACGGCACCTTGAACTACGCCCTGTCCAGCAGCAGCATCCGGACCGGGTTCCTCGGCGACACCCTGCTGGTCAACGGCGCAGCACAGCCCTTCTTCAAGGTCGGTACACACAAGTACCGGCTTCGGTTGCTCAACGGTTCCAACGCCCGCTACTACACCTTCGCGCTGAGCAGCGGCGCCACCATCACCGAGATCGGCAACGAAGCTGGCTTGTTCTCCACACCCATCGCCGCCTCGTCTGTCACGTTGCCGCCAGCCGGCCGCGCCGACGTGATCGTGGACTTCAGCAAGCAGGCCGTCGGCACCTCGGTCGTGCTGCAAAACACCCAAGGCTCCGGCAGCACCGCCAACGTCATGCGCTTCGACATCACCAACGCAGTGGCCGACACCAGCGCCATCCCAGCCACGATGCGCCCCTACACCCCGCTGAACACCAACAACGTCACCGCGACCCGTACGTTCAACATCGCCCAGAACAACGGTGTCTGGCAGTTCAACAACCTCAGCTACGACCCGGCCCGCGTCGACGCCCACGTCGCCCTCGGCGCCACCGAGCAATGGACCTTCAACAACCACTCCGGGCAAGAACACCCGATTCACCTGCACGACATCAACTTCCAAGTCCTGAGCACCAACGGCTCAGCCCCCACCGGAGACCAAGCCCAGTGGAAAGAAACCGTCAACGTCCCCGCCTGGGGGTCAGTGACCCTGATCGGCCAGTTCGGCGACTTCACCGGGACCTACCTGTTCCACTGCCACATCCTCGAACACGAAGACAACATGCTCATGAGCCAATTCAGCGTCAACTGACCCGGAGCCGCCGATCTTGGTGGACTTGTGTGACGACCGTCGGCTGCCGCTGGTCAACAGCGTGCCTGGCGGCGCTCGTGCTGTACCTGGCGGGGAAGTGGGGGCGGGACCGGGCGTACGTCCGCCCTCACGGAACAGCCGGGCGGCAATCTCGGCGTAGCGAGAGGGGGCGCGCCGGCGGGGCCAGTTTGGGGCGAACTGCAGCGCTGACCGGCGCTGGCCGGGCTGCTCTAGGCTTGCATCGTGAGCGAAACGCGGCGGGCGGCGCTCGGCATCTCGTCGGCTGAGCTGGATCCTGTGCAGGATCTGGTGCTGCGCTCGAAGCTGGCTGCTCCCTACGAACTGGCCGGGCTGTTCGACGGGTGCGCGCGGCAGCTGGGCGCGCGGGGTGCGACGGCGTACCTGGTCGACTTGCAACAGCAGCTGTTGGTGCCGCTGATCGACCCGGCGGAACGGGCAGATGACGACCCGGCACCCACCCTCAGCATCGACTCGACGCTGGCTGGCCGGGCGTTCCAGACCGAGCACCTGCAGATCGGCCGGGAGGGGCAGGACGGGCAGCTGATCTGCTGGTTGCCGCTGCAAGCAGGATCGAACCGGCTCGGGGTGCTCGGTGTGGCGGTGGGCGATCCGGGCACGGTCGAGACTGGCGGCGACCTGTTGCGTGGTCTCGCCCGGATGGCCCAGGCCGCGGCCGAACTCATCGTCACAAAGACCCCGTACGGGGACACGCTCGTGCGGTTGCGGCGGCTGACGCCGCTCGGTCTGGCCGCCGAGCTTCAGTACGCGATCCTCCCGCCGCTGTCATTCACCAGTCGTCCCGTGACACTCTCCGCCGCACTCGAACCGTGCTACCACGTCGCCGGCGATGCCATCGACTATGCCGTCGACGACGGACGGACGCGTGTCGCGATTTTCGACGGTATGGGTCATGGCCTGCACAGCGCCCAGTGCGCGGTGCTCACTGTGGTGGCCTACCGCAACGCCCGCCGCTGCGGGCTCACCCTTACCGAGACCCTCGAGAGCATCGACCAAGCCCTCACGACCGGCCTGGGAGGTGAGGTCTTCACGACCGCTGTGCTGGCCGACCTGGACACTCGGACGGGACTCCTGCAGTGGGTAAACGCCGGACATCCGGCACCGATGCTCATCCGTGGCGGCAAGCTGGTGCGCCACCTGGAAACCGTTCCCCGACCGCCCATCGGCCTGGGATACCTCCAACCTGACGAGCCGCTGGACGTCGGTGCCGAACAACTCGAACCTGGCGACCTCGTCCTGCTCTATACCGACGGTGTCGTCGAGGCCCGCTCGCCCGGCGGAGAGTTCTTCGGCGTCGAGCGGCTCCATGAACTCATCGCACGCCACCTCGCAGGAGGGCTTGCGCCCCCCGAAACGATGCGACGAGTCGTGCGTGAGCTCCTCGACCACCACCAAGGGCAGCTCACCGACGACGCAACGCTGCTGCTGCTGGAGTGGCGCAACGTTAGAACGGACGACGACACCTGCTGAGGAGCCGGCCTCCGCCGACGTCAGCGTGCCGACTCCGCGCTGCGAACGCGCGGACCGGCAGCCTCTATGGCCGAGCGGGCGCGTCGTCCGGCCCCAGGTACAGGAACCCGACAGGTCCACGGCGCGGCC
>JAYUMN010000409.1:0-1946 GCA_043762595.1 Frankiales bacterium | reverse complement strand
ATCTGCCGGATCGGGCAGCGTGGGTCGTTCGCACCGGCCAGCACGAGCACCGGGGCGACCACCTGCCCGACGTACGTCAACGGGGAGCAGCGCTCGTAGACCTCGGGCACGTCCTCTGGTGAGCCGCCGAACAGCGACCGGTCGAAGGCCCGCAGCGGTTCCATCTCGTCCTCGTACGCCGCGACGTAGTCGGCCACCGGCACCGCAGCCACCCCGGCCGCCCACAGTCCGGGCTGGGTGCCGAGGCCGAGCAGGGTGAGGTAGCCACCCCACGAGCCGCCGGCGAGCACGCACACCGAGGCCAGGCCCGAGCTGACCGCCCACTCGCGCACCGCGGCGAGGTCCTCGAGCTCGGTGAGTCCGGGCCGACCCTCGATCGCATCCCGCCAGGCCGCGCCGTAGCCGGTTGAGCCGCGGTAGTTGACCTGCACGACCGCGCAGCCCAGGTCGACGTAGGCAGCCCGGTCCGCGGCGAAGGCGTCGCTGTCGTGCCAGGTCGGGCCGCCGTGCACGAGAAAGACGGTCGGGAAAGGTCCCGCGCCGGCGGGGCGGGCCACCAGGGCGTGCACCGCGCCGCCGGGACCGTCGATGAAGGCGTCCTCGACCGGCACCGAGCCCGGCGGGCGGTCGCCGGGCGGGGTCAGGACGACCGAGCCGTCGGTCGAGCGGATCGCGGTGGGTGCGGCCGCAGAGGACCAGGCGTACTCCACCGTGCCGTCGGGGCGCGCGGTCGCGTCGGTCACGGTGCCGCCGTCGGTCGGCAGGTCCTCGACCGAGCCGTCGAGGCCGACCTTGTGCAACGTTGCCCGACCGCGCGCCTCGGCCACCACGAGCAACGCCGACCCGTCGGCCCACCAGTCGGCGGACAGGTCACCGTCCAGGGCGATGTCGAGCCGGTCCACCTGGCCGGTGACCGGGTCCCATAGCAGGGGCATCGGCCGCCCGGATTGCTCGTGCAGCGCCAGCACCCGCCCGTCGGCTGGGGAGAAGCCGACGCCGTGCAGGCCGAGGCCCGGCCCGTCCCACAGCTCACCGACCGGCTCGCCGTCGACGGTCACGACCCGTAGCGCGCGGTGCCGGGAGTCGCCGTGTTCGGCATGCTCGAGCAGGATGAGCCGGTCGTCGCGGGAGAGCCCGGCCACGTCGGCGTCGTGCTCGCTGGCATAGAGCAGGGTGGCCCCGTCCCGGCGTACGACGTGGACGGTGGAACCGTCGTCGGTTGAGGTCCCGACGACCGACAGGGTGCGGCCGACCTCGCAGCCGGCGCTGTAACCGGCCGGTACGCCCGGCGCGGCCGGCTCGTCGGGGCCGCCCGTGAACGGCTGCCGCTGCCAGGTGCCCAACTCGTCGCCGCCGGTGTCGTCGAACCACCAGATCCAGCTGCCGTCGGGGGACAGCGTCCCGTCGGTGGTCCCGTGCTTGCGGGCAGTGACCTGCCGGGTGCTGCCGGTGCCGCGGTCCCAGGCAAACAACTCGAACGTGCCAGTGCTGTTGCTGACGTACAGCGTGCGGTCCGGGGCATCCTCCGCCCAATCAGGCAGGGAGACCCGGGCCGCGCGAAAGCGCAGCTCCCAGGCAGCGGGGGTCGTCGGGATCGTGGCCACGACTGCAGCCTAGGAGTGGGCGCGCGCCATCCGCGCGAGGCCCGGTAGCTCGGTGAGCAGCGCCTCGGCCTCGGTCGCGTCGCGGTCGCGGGCAGCGGCCTGCCAGCGCTGGCCGGCCGTGTCGATGTGGACGGTCGCGAGGCGCAGGCGTCGCTGCGCCGGGCCCTGCGTCCAGCGGATGCTCTGCACCTTGGCCAGGGGCACCACGACGGTCTCCGCCTGCAGTCGGCCGGTGCGCGCGACGACGTACGCCGCGTCGTGCCAACTGGCCAGCCGGCGAAACGACAGCGGCGCCTTGAACCGGGCCCGGCGCGGCGCCCCGGCGTCCGGTGGCGGGTGGGT
>JAYUMN010000408.1:0-2278 GCA_043762595.1 Frankiales bacterium | reverse complement strand
TGGCGATGGTGCCGGTCCGGCGGGTCTTCGCCGCGCTGCCCCGGATCGTCCGCGACGTCGCTCAGGCCACCGGCAAGGACGTGCTGCTCAGCATGTCGGGGGAGGACGTCGAGCTCGACAAGCAGGTGCTCGACGGGATCGCCGACGCCCTCAAGCACCTGGTCATCAACGCCGTCGATCACGGTTGCGAGACCGCCGCCGTCCGGGTCGCGGCCGGCAAACCCGGCCAGTCGACGCTGCGGGTCAGCGCCCGCAGCGCCGGGGGGACCGTCGTGCTGGAGGTCGGCGACGACGGAGCCGGGGTCGACGAGGACGCCGTACGGACCAGGGCGGTGAGCCTCGGCCTGTTGCCGGTCGACACGGTCCTGACCGGACCGGCGCTGCTGTCGGTGCTGTTCGCGCCGGCCTTCTCGACCAGTCAGATCGTCACCGAGACTTCCGGTCGCGGGGTCGGCCTCGATGTCGTCCGTGCGGCCGTGGAGGAGCTCGGGGGCGCTGTCGAGGTGCGTACCGGGGCCGGCGTCGGCACGACGTTCGTGCTCACCCTGCCGATCACCCTGGGTGTCCTGCGCTGCCTGGTCGCCCGCGTCGGCGACGAGCGGTACGCCGTCCCGGTGCCCGGCGTCCTTGAATCGCTGAGCCTGCAGGGCGCTGACCTGCACACCCTCGCCGGCGTTCCCGTCGTGGTCCGGCACGGGGTCTCGATCCCGCTGCTCGACCTCGGGACCGCGCTCGGGCTGCCCCGCCGCTCCGGCGAGGCCCCGCGGGCAGCCCTGGTCGTTCGCAACGGCGGGACCCAGGTGGCGTGGGCCGTCGATCGGCTCGAGGGGGAGTCCGAGTTGGTCGTGAAGGACCTCGGCTCGTTCCTCGGCCGCGTCCCGGCCATCGCCGGGGCGACGATCGACGGGGACGGCAGCGTGGTGTGCCTGCTTGACCTGCGCGAGCTTGCGGACCGCGCCGTCGGCGCTCCGGCGGTGGCCGCCCCACATGAGCTGGCCAGACCGGTTACCGGTGTCGGCAAGGCGAAGGTGCTGGTGGTCGAGGACTCGATCGGCGTGCGGGAGCTGGAGCGGGTCATCCTGGAAGGTGCCGGCTACCAGGTCGAGACAGCGGTCGACGGGCTCGACGGTGCCAGCCGGTTGCGCAACGACCCGGCCGACCTGGTGCTGTCGGATGTGGAGATGCCCGGCATGGACGGCTTCGAGCTGACCCGCCTCGTCCGTCGTACGAAAGGATGGGAGAACGTCCCGGTGGTCATCATGACCTCGCGCGGCGAGGAGCACGCCAGGCAGGCCGGGATGGATGCGGGGGCGTCGGCCTACCTGCTCAAACACGACTTCGACCAGCGACAGCTGGTCTCGACAGTGCAAAGGCTGGTTGGCCGCTGATGGCACGCATCGTGATCGCTGACGACAGTCCGACCCTGCGCCGGATCGTCACCAGCGTGTTGACCAAGGAGGGCCATGAGGTCGTCGCGGCCGAGGACGGCATCGGTGCCGTGCAGGCCGTGTTGCTGCACCAGCCCGACGCGGTCGTGCTCGACGTGCAGATGCCGCGGGTGTCCGGCTTCATCGCCGCCCGGCTGCTGAAGGACGACTGGCAGACCGCGGACATCCCGGTCGTGATGCTCACCAGCCTCGATGCGGCTTCGGACCGCTACTGGGCCGGGCAGGCCGGTGTCGACCGCTACCTCACCAAGGATTTCGAGGCGCCCGAGCTGGCCGGCACCATCGAAGAGGTGCTGCTCGCCGCGAGCGCCTCCCGCGGCGGCCGGGACCGGCTGGCCGCCGACCCGCTGGAGGTCTCGGAGGAGGACGTCCTGAGCCGGGTCTGTGACCTGCTCGACCGCAAGCTGTTCGAGAGCTCCGTCGCCCAGTCGGTGATGGCCATCGCGGCGACCGCGAGCGGGCTGGAGGCCTCGGTCGGCGCCCTGCTCGGCGTCCTGCAGCGTTTCGTCGCCTACGACCTGGCCGCGGTCATGCTCGGGGCCGAGGGCGCTGCCTACGTTGCCGTGGGCAAGCCGACCTCCGCGGCGCACTACGCCCAGTTCATCGCTGCCGCCGTCGAGGGGCTGTCGTCGTACGGCGGGCAGGTGCTGTCGGCCGGCGCGCTCGACGTCCGTCTCGCCCAGGCCGGTGGCCACCTGGTCGAGGACCCCGACGAGCTC
Organism: Frankiales bacterium; assembly: GCA_043762595.1. GTDB lineage: Bacteria > Actinomycetota > Actinomycetes > Mycobacteriales > SCTD01 > JAYSQK01. Next base: position 111 of record JAYUMN010000408.1, on the reverse strand, counting down.
GACGACCCGATGGTGACGTTCCTGTCGATGCCGCTGCGCGGGCACGGCGGGGCGGTGGTCGGGGTGCTCGCGCTGTCGAGCGCCATTAAGCACGCGTTCGGGGAGACGGCG
>JAYUMN010000407.1:0-2855 GCA_043762595.1 Frankiales bacterium | reverse complement strand
GAAGTCGCGCGTCTGGGTCTTGCACGTTGGATGTCATCGACGCCCACACGGTGACCCCGGCGATGAAATCTCGACGGTAGGGTCGCAGGATGCTGACGGACCTCCAGATCGCCCGGTCCGCGACGCCCGAGCCGATCGCCGTAGTGGCCGCCCGGCTCGGGATCCCGCAGGAGGCGCTGGAGCTCTACGGCCGATCTATCGCCAAGGTCGACGCCACGTTCGTGGCCCAGGCCAAGGCCCGCGGCAAGCGTGGCAAGCTGGTGCTGGTCACTGCGATGACCCCTACCCCTGCGGGCGAGGGCAAGACCACGACGACGATCGGTCTCGCCGACGGCCTGCGGCGGATCGGGGTCAACGCCGCAGTGGCGATGCGGGAGCCGGCCCTCGGACCCTGCTTCGGACAGAAGGGCGGCGCGGCCGGTGGGGGTCACGCGCAGGTGGTCCCGATGGAACGCATCAATTTGCACTTTACCGGAGACTTCCACGCCATCACCTCGGCCAACAACCTGCTCGCCGCGCTCATTGACAACCACCTGCACCACGGCAACGCCCTCGGCCTGGACCTGCGCCGCATCACCTGGGGCCGCTCGATCGACATGAACGACCGTGCCTTGCGCGACGTCGTGGTGGGCCTTGGTGGCCTGGCGAACGGTTACCCGCGCGAGACCCGCTTCGACATCAACGTCGCTTCCGAGGTGATGGCGGTCTTCTGCCTGGCGACTGACCTGCAGGACCTGCAGGATCGGCTGGCCAGGATGGTCGTCGGGTTCGACGGCCACAAGCAGCCGGTGACCGCCGCACAGCTCCAGGCTGCTGGAGCGATGGCGGTGTTGCTCCAGGACGCGCTGCAGCCCAACCTCGTGCAGACCCTTGAGGGCACCCCCGCTTTTGTGCACGGCGGTCCGTTCGCAAACATCGCCCACGGCTGCAACTCCGTCATCGCGACCAACCTCGCCCTGGACCTGGCTGAGATCGTCGTCACCGAGGCCGGGTTTGGCGCGGACCTCGGCGCCGAAAAGTTCCTCGACATCATGTGCCGCCAGGCTGGGCTTGACCCGCAGGCCGTCGTGGTCGTGGCCACCGTCCGGGCGCTGAAGATGCAGGGGGGTGTCGCCCTCGGCGACCTCGCTGCCGAGGACCTCGCGGCGGTCGAGCGGGGCATGGCCAACCTCGGCCGTCACCTGGCGAACCTGGCCAGTTTCGGCGTCCCGGCCCTGGTCGCGATCAATGCCTTCACCGGCGATACCGACGCCGAGATCGCGCTCGTCCAGAAGATCTGTCGCGGGCGGCACGGCACCGAGGCCGTTCTGTGCACCCACTGGGTCGACGGCGGCGCTGGTGCGGTGGAGCTGGCCGAGAAGGTCCTGGCGCTGGTCTCCTCCGGCACTGCGGACTTCCACCCGCTGTACGAGCTGAAGCTCTCCCTCGCGGACAAGATGCGCACCATCGCGCGGGAGATCTACGGCGCCGCCGACGTGACCTTTTCGGCTAAGGCGCGCACGACGCTCGGGGACTACGAGGAGCTGGGTTTCGGCGACCTGTCAGTCTGCGTAGCCAAGACTCAGTACTCGTTCTCCAACGACCCCAAGGCACTGGGGGCGCCTACCGGGCACATCGTGCCCGTCGTCGACGTCCGGCTGGCCGCGGGCGCGGGGTTTGTCGTGATGCTCTGCGGCGACATCATGACGCTGCCGGGACTGCCCGCTGATCCGGCCGCGCACCGCATCGGTCTCGACCTCGATGGTCAGATCGTCGGCCTCTCCTGACCGGGCTCGGTCGACCTAGCCCGGGGTGGGGAGAGCCGCTGATCGTCGCGGGCAACGTTCTCGCCCAGGCACCCATCGCCTGGAGCTGGCCGCTGGTAAGCATCTCGGTGTCGACGACCCGTCCGGGCAGATAGCTCAGACTCTCCGCCCGAGGTGGTCGAACCCGAGAACCTGCAAGGTACCCGCCGGTCGAGGTAGGCCCAAAGCTCATGCACCGCCGGCGCCCACGGTCCTGTCGTGGGGTGGCGCTGTCCCCAACCCGGACAGCGCCACCCACATTGCCGCCGGCAAGGACCATTTCCTCCTCTTCCAGAACGCCCACGTCACTTCGACATGACCAGCAAGAGCAGGATGACAACCGAGTCCCGGCACCGGATAGGACAATGCTCCAGATAGAGCCAGAAGCGTATGGCCGCCCTACCTGCGGCATAGAGCGGATCTGGTGCGCGGAGTTCATCAGTTGCGACGCCCGTGGGGTGGGGGTGCCTTCTCGTTGCCGATCCCGAAGGGGTGTCGAGCGTGGCAGAGACGCCCCGGTGGGAGGCGGTGACGCCGCGCGTGCCTCGCCCTGGTGACGTGGACAGAGCCACGGATGGGGCCGGTCACGATGCGCTGCCCTCTGCGCAATCTGGCGAGATCGAGCGAGGACGCTGTGCGCGTTGCCCCTGGTGGCACGATTCGGAGCATGCCGATTGACAACGAGTGGTCGGGTTCGATGCTCGAGATCTACGAGCACTTCTTGGTGCCCCCGCTGTTCACGCCGTATGCAGCGCATCTCGCGCAGCGGGCGGCGGCAGAGGCGCCCGCCACCGTGTTGGAGGTGGCCGCCGGGACCGGTGCCCTGACCCGCGCGCTGGTCGCGGCGCTGCCCGGTGCGCGCGTCACCGCGACCGACTTCAACCCGGCGATGGTGTCCTGGTCGGCGCAGCGGCTGCCCGAGGCGAACTGGCAGGTCGCCGATGCGCTCGACCTGCCGGTGCCCGACGCGTCGGTCGACCTGATCGCCTGCCAGTTCGGGGTGATGTTCGTGCCGGACAAGATTGCGGCGTTCACCGAGGCGGCCCGGGTTTTGGCGCCGCAGGGTGCGCT
>JAYUMN010000406.1:0-2203 GCA_043762595.1 Frankiales bacterium | reverse complement strand
CTGGTCAGCGGCTCCGCCGCTGCCCCGGCGTACCCGGCCGAGGGGACAACTCTGTCCACCTTCCCGCTCGTCACCGACAGCTTCACCGATGCCACCCAGGTCCCACCTCGAGGACGACCGGTCTGACACCAGACCAGCCGACTTCGAGGCCGCGGAACCCACCTGGGTACCGCGGCCTCTTGCATGTCCAGCCCACCCGCAGCACCAGCAGCCCACCGCGACCCGGCGGGCCACCCGTACCGAGGAAGTCCCGACCGATGTCCACCCAGACCTGTACCAAGCCTCTCGAGATCATGTTCGCGCCCGAACCCCAGGCCCGGCGCACTCGATGCCTGCCCTGTCACGGCGCCGACCCCGACCTGTGGTTCGCCGAGTCACCGGCCGACGTCGAGGCCGCCAAGGCCATCTGTGCGCCGTGCCCACTGCGCGAGGCCTGCCTGGCCGGTGCGCTCGAGCGCGCCGAGCCCTGGGGCGTGTGGGGCGGCCAGTTGGTCCTGGCCGGCCTGATCGTGCCCCGCAAGCGGCCCCGTGGCCGTCCCCGCAAGGACGACCCGGCCAACCACCCGATCCAGACCGATGCCGCCGCATGAGCGGTGCGTCGCCCCGCGTTCGTCGTCCCATCAGGAGTGTTGCCATGCACACCGTGCTGTTCGAACAGATTGCCAAGAGCCTCGCGCTCGAGCGACAACAGCGGGCGGCGGCCGACAATCACGCCGCCCGCCTGCGCGCCGTACGACGCTGGCAGCGCCGCCAGGAGAACGCCGAGCGCCATTTACGCCTGCTCCTGCGCTGACAGTCCACGCCCCCTTTCGTAGATCATGGGCAGAGGGCGCGGAGGGGGGCGGCAGCGTCGATGCCGGTGCTCGGCGCGCAGCGACCACAACAGCAGGCACGCGGCAGGTCCGCCTCGCACAGGCGCGCGCAACCGGCTCCAGACCGTGACCCGGCAACCCAGCTTTTGCGGCTGTTGTCGTCATCCACTCATCCAGAGGCGGCTTCCGTAGGCTGATGGCGTGCCGCTTCCCGACCGGACCCTCACCCCGGAGCTGTCCGGCGGTGCGGCCGGGGATCTGCGCGAGCGGGCGCTGGCCGTATTGCTGCGTCCCGCTCTCGCGCACGTTGTCGACCTCGTCTGCTGGCGGCAGGACGCGCTGGTCCACGTCGCCAACAGCCGGGGCCACAGCACGCTGGCGGCCGACGGCGCCACCGTCGTGTTGGCCGGTCGGGATCCGGTTGCCAATCAGGACCCGCTCAGCGACAGCTCGTATCCGTTCGCGGCCGTCCGGCTGCACTCGCTGTTCGCCGAGCGCCGCGCCCCCGACCTCGCCGTCGTGCACACCGGCGCCCACCACTGGCCGGAGCGCGGTGGCCATCTCGGCGAACATGGGTCGCTCGGCAGCGTCCAGTCGCGCGCACCGTTCGTGCTGTCGGGCGCGGGTGTCAGCGCCCGCGGCGTCCTCGATCGCGCCGTGCGGACCGTCGATGTCGGCGCCACCCTTGCGCTGCTCTCCGGTGCGACGTACGACGGGATGGACGGCGTGCCAGTCGATCTCGTCGTCCCAACGGCCCGGCACGTGATCGGGCTGCTCTGGGACGGCGCCCATTGCGGTGACCTGCTGCAGCTGGCCGCGAGCAACGAGTTGCCTCATGTCGCCCGCCTGCTGGCTCGTGGCTGCGCGCTGCGGGGAGGAGCCGTTGCGGAGTTCCCGAGCGTGACGCTTGTCAACCACACCTGCGCACTGACCGGAGTCGGGCCCGGCCGGCATGGGATCGTCAACAATGCCTTCTACGACCGGGATCTCGGCGAGCAGGTTGTCCCGAATTCCGCCGCTACCTGGCACCGTTCGATGGACTGGCTGCGGCCTGGGGTGCGCACCGTGTTCGAGCGGTTGCCGGCGCCGCTGGTGAGCGTCTGCGTCAATGACCCGGTCGACCGCGGGGCGACCTGGTCGACCTTCGCCATGATCCGGGCGATGGCCGGCGCGGGCACCGGCTCGCTGGTGTCGACCCTGCCGCCCGCCGAGGGCGACCCGCGTGCGACGCAGGAGTTCGTCGCGGCTGACGGTGACTACCGGTGGGGGTCGCAGGTTGACGCGAGCGGCTTGGAGCAGGTGCTCGATCTGTGGCGCGCGGCCGAGCCGCCACGGCTGACCTGGTGGAACACGACGCTGACCGATAGCGCGCATCACGCCGGCGGCCCGGG